>CAZIRD010000015.1:17231-42621 GCA_964541625.1 uncultured Acidibacter sp. | reverse complement strand
CGATGATGCGCTCGACGGTCTTCATGTGGCTGAAGCGCCAGACCTGGAACTGGTGTTCGACGTCGACCAGCTTCTCGGCGAGCTCGTAGAGGTCCCAGTGTGCCTGCGGGTTGCGGTAGACCTCCGCCCAGGCGGCCTCGACCTCCGGCCGGGCGACGTAGGGCACTGCGAAATCCCGCTCCAGCACGTCAGCCGGCAGGCCGATGCCCTGGCGATGCAGCAGTCGTAGCGAGAGGTCATAGACACTGGGTTCGCGCAACACGCGCTCGAGCAGCGCGTGAGCCGCCGGGTTCTGCCGGTGTGCCCGGATCATCGCCGGGTTCTTGTTGCCGAGCATGAACTCGAGCTGCCGGTACTGGAAGGACTGGAAACCGGAGCTCTGGCCGAGCGAGCCGCGGAACGAGGAGTAGTCGGCCGGCGTCATGGTCGAGAGCACCGCCCAGGACTCGGTCAGTTGCGTCTGGATGCGCGACACGCGCGCCAGCATCTTGAATGCCGGGCCCGGGTTGCCGCGGCCGATCTCGGCCATGGCCGCGCCGAGTTCGGCGATTGCCAGCTTCATCCACAGTTCGGAGGCCTGGTGGACGACGATGAACATGAGCTCGTCGTGGGCGCCCGAGCGCGGCCGCTGCAGCGCCAGCAGGCCGTCGAGCTGCAGATATCCGCTGTAGGTGAGATCGGCGTCCCAATGGATCGCCTGGTCGTCGAGGCCGACTGCCGCCGGCGCCGCGGGTCTCTCGTTGCTCATCCCGACACCCCGTCCCAGGAAGAATCGGACTTCAGGGTAGCCCGGGGATGGTTAGAATCTGTTTCATCTTGCGTGATCTTGCGTTGAATTTTTTTCAACATGCCGCGACTTGAACTGCGACACCTGAGCCTGCTCGCCGCGCTTGCCGAAGCCGACAGCTTCGCCGACGCCGCCACGCGACTGAACGTCACGCCCTCGGCGCTGACCCACCGCCTCAAGGAGGCAGAGCGGCGGCTTGGCGTCACCCTGGTCGAGCGCGGCCGTACACCGCCGACGTTCACGGAACCCGGCCGGACGCTGCTGGCGAGCGCCCGCGAGGTGCTGCGTACCCTCGAGGCCGCCGAACAACTGGCGGGCAGGGCTGGAGCACCGCCACCGGTGGTGGTACGGCTCGCCGCCTCCACGCTGTGCGGCTACGGCTGGCTCGCCGATCTCGTGCGCAGCCTCGAGGCCTCGCATCCGCAGATCGATCTCGAGGTGGTGATGGATGTTGCCGCCGACCCGGTCGCGGCGCTGCGCAAACGGCGCATCGACGCCGCGGTGATGCCGGCGCGGACCCGCGATGCAAGGCTGCGCCACATCGCCCTGCACCGTGACGAGATGGTCGCGGTGGTGCCGCGCGGCCATCGCTTCGCCGGCCAGCCGTTCGTGGAAGTGCGCGATTTCATCACCGAAACCTACATCGCCAACACCACCCGGCCGGAGGCAGGTCGCGAGTACTCGCGGCTGTTTGCACCGGCCGGGATTCGCCCACGACGCGTGCTGCGCGCCGGCCATGTCGAAGCCGTGATCGGCGTGGTCCGCGCCGGCATCGGCGTGACCGTCAGCACCCGCAGCACGGTCGCACCCTTCGTCGACGGCGGCGGCCTCGCGCTCGTGCCGCTGACCAGCACCGGCCAGTACGTCACCTGGTACGGCAGTTACATGACCGGCGCCGCCGCGACGCCACTCGCCCGCGAGGTGCTGCAAGCACTCGCCCGGGTCACGGCCCGCTGAACGCAATCACCTGCCTGCGGCCACGCCCTGCATCCGGCGAGCCTTGCCAGCGCAGCCATGGCGTATTCTCGGAATCTCCCAAACCTCAGCGAGTAACCCGCCATGACCCAGCCTGCTGCCCAGCCTTCCCCCGATGCGCGAAATGTTCGGGTCCTGCTGGCGCGACGGCCGAGCGGCGCACCGGTCGCCGAAGATTTCCGCTTCGTCGAGGAGCCGCTGCAACCGCTCGCCGACGGCGAGCTGCGGGTGCGCGGCCGCTGGCTGTCGCTGGACCCCTACATGCGCGGCCGCATGAACGAGGGCAAGTCCTATGTGAAGCCCGTCGACCTCGGCGCCGTGATGTGCGGCGAGGTGGTCGGCGAAGTGCTCGAATCGCGCCACACGGACTTCGCGCCGGGTGACCTGGTCGCCGGCGATCTCGGCTGGCAGACGCTGCCGACGTCCACCGGGCAGGGACTGCGCAAGCTGCTGCCGAACATCCCGGCCGCCGCGCAGTTGTCGGTCTGCGGCATGCCCGGCGTCACCGCGTGGTGCGGTCTGCTGTTGATCGGAGCGCCGAAACCGGGCGAGACGGTGGTGGTGTCGGCGGCGGCCGGCGCCGTCGGCAGCGTGGTCGGGCAAATCGCCAAGCTCAAAGGTTGTCGCGTGGTCGGCATCGCCGGCGGTGCCGACAAATGCGCCTATGTCACCGGCGAACTCGGCTTCGATGCCTGCATCGACTACAAGGCTGGGCGGCTGCGCGAAGATTTGAAAGCGGCAACGCCGAACGGCGTTGATGTCTACTTCGACAACGTGGGTGGCGAGATCCTCGATACCGTACTCGCGCGCATGAATCCGTTCTCGCGTCTGCCGGTCTGCGGGCTGATCTCGCAGTACAACGCCACCGAGGCCCACGGCCTGCGCAACTTCCGCTCGGTGCTGGTCAACCGCATCAAGATCCAGGGCTTCATCGTCTTCGACTTCCGCGAACACTACCCGCAGGCGGTCGGCGAACTTGCCGGCTGGCTCGCCGCCGGCAAGCTCAAATACCGCGAAACCATCGCCGAAGGCATCCGCGCTGCACCCGCGGCGTTCATCGGCATGCTCGGCGGCGCGAATCTCGGCAAGCAACTCGTGCATCTCGGAGGATGAATCCCATGACCGACCACACCCCCAGCATGGTCCGCGCCGATGGCACCTACCCGGTCGCCGACCTGCGCCAGGAAGCGATCACGGTCGGCGTCGTGCAGACCCGGGTAACCGGCGTCGACGGCGCCAACCCGGCGCCCGGCATGCGCCGCAACATGAACTACTTCCTCGAAGCGATCGACATCGCACAGGGTTACGGCGGCCGCTGCGACCTGCTGCTGTTCCACGAGTTTCCGATCATGGGCTTCACCAACTGGACCCGCGAGCAGCACTACGCGCTGTCGGTCGAAGTGCCGGGGCCCGAGGTCGAGGAGATCGCCAGGAAGGCCAAGCAGTACAACTGCTACATCGTCTTCGGCACGTATGCGAAAGATCCGGTCGACTGGCCGGGACACATCCTGCACCTGATGGTGATGTGCAAGCCCGATGGCAGCGTCGTCAAGCACTGGAAGCAGCGCAACGTGCGCGGCATGTTCCCGGGCTCGGAGCAGTACACCTCGGTGATCTACGACGTCTACGATCGTTTCGTCGAGATGTACGGCCTCGATGCCGTCATCCCGGTCGAGCGCACCGACATTGGCAACATCGCCATGTCCGCAGTGCAGTTCGAGCCGGAATTGTTCCGCTGCATGGCTTTCAAGGGTGCGGAGATCATCTGCCGCGTCGCCACCGGCGGCTTCGAGTGGGACGACATGCGCCTCACCTCGTACCACAACAGCGTCTACACGCTGGTCACCAACAATTCCGTGTCGACGCACGAACGCAATCCGGGATTCTTTGAGGACACCGGCTACGGCGGTCCAGGTCGCTCGTCGATCTTCGGACCTCGCGGCGTGGTGCTCGCCAAGGCGGGTCCGTTCGAGACGCGTGAGGTGGCACGGATCCCGATCGCCGAGTTCCGCGCGAAACACCGCATTCCCGACCTGCACCTCAGCCTGTACAAGCCGGTGCTCGACCAGTACGTCGAGCGCTACGCGCCAAACGGCTATCTCGACTATCTGCCGAAGGACAAGCGCGACGCCTTCATGCACTTCGCCAAGCGCGCGAAGTGGCAGCACTTCTGGTAGCGGAGAGTCAGGCAGTCACCTCGGCGAGGCCGCAAAGCGAGTACTTGCGGCCGATGTCGTGCTCGCGGATGAGCTCGCCGCTCTCGACGTCGCGCTGCTGCAGGACACCCTCGAAGAAATTGCTCAACCAGAAACGCGTCGGGTCCAGCGACAACTGCAGTCTCGACCAGCCGCGCCGCTCGGGGATGTCGTAGCTGCGGATCAGCGAGCCATCGGCGGCGAACATCGCCGCGCCGCTGCCGGTGGCCATCAGCACGCGGCCGTCGGGGGTGCAGGCGAGTCCGTAGGTGCCGCGCGGGTCGTCGGCGGCGAGCACCAGCAGGTCGTCGAGTTGCCGCCGCGCCGCCAGGTCATAGCGCATCACCCGCCGACCGGTCTCCGACACGTAAAGCAGCGTGTGTCCGTCGGGTGCGAGTGTCATGTGGGTGACCGCATGAAAGCGGAACTTGCCGCCGTCGATGTCCACGGCGAGCGGCAGCGCTGTGCCGGCCTCGCGATCACAAAGATAGAGCTTGGGTTGCGGACTCGCCGGATCCTCGCCGTGCTTGCTGTGCACGCCGGCGCAGAAGCGGCCATCGGGCAGGAACTGGATCGAGCCGATGCGGGCCCGCGGCAGGAACGGCAGCGGTTCGAGCCGCGAGCCATCGGCCGCAAAGCGCGTCACCACATGCGCACTCGGATCGGTGACCAGCAGTTCGCGGTGGCGGCGATCCCAGCCGAGCCCGATCACGAGACCCACCTGTCCCGTGCGCAATTCGCCCTTCAGGCGCAGCTGCGCGTCGTAATGCAGCACCCGACCCGGACCTGAGTGGTTGCGCAGGTCGACGTTGCGGTCGTCGACATCGGTGGCGGCGAGAAAGATGTCACCGGGTTCGGCGGACATGGATTACTCCTCGAGGTGATGACAGGCCGCCGCGCCGCCGGGCAGATCCTGAAGTGCGGGGGCGACGATCGCGCAGCGGGTATCGGCACGCGCGCAGCGGGTGCGAAACACGCAACCGGACGGCGGGTCGATAGGTGACGGCAGATCGCCGCCGAGTACCCGGTGCACGCGCTGTCGCTCGAGCACCGGATCGGGTATTGGTGCGGCGTCGAGCAATGCACGGGTGTAGGGATGACGCGGCGCAGCGAACAGCGCGGTCGCCTCGCGGCACTCCATGGTGCGGCCGAGGTAGAGCACGAGCACCCGATCGCTGACGTGGCGGATCACCGACAGATCGTGACTGATGAAAAGGCAAGCGACCCCGGTGGCCGCCTGCAGTTCGACCAGCAGGTTGAGGATCTGCGAGCGGATCGAGACATCCAGCGCGCTGACCGATTCGTCGCAGATCAGCAGCTTCGGACCGCCGATCAGCGCACGGGCGATATTGATGCGCTGACACTGGCCGCCGGAGAATTCGTGCGGATAGCGTGCGGCGAGGGCGGCATCGAGGCCGACACGCTCGAGCATCTCGCCGACCGCGAGACGCCGCGCGCGGGCGTCGAGCTGCGGTGCGAAGAGATCGAGCGGTTCGCGCACGAGTTCACCGACCGTCATGCGCGGATTGAGGCTGGCGAACGGATCCTGGAACACCATGCGAATCTCGCGACGTACCTCGCGCATCGCCGTCTCGTCGAGCGTGGTCAGCTCGCGACCCTGCCAGAAAATCTGCCCGCCGCTGATCGGCACGAGTCGCAGGATGCTGCGGGCCAACGTCGACTTGCCGCAGCCTGACTCACCCACCACGCCCAGCGTCTCACCGGGCTGCAGCGTGACACTGACGCCATCGACGGCGCGCACCACCCGACCCTCGCGGCGCGCGCTGCGGCCGCGCAACGGAAAATGCACGCTCACTTCGCGCAACTCGAGCAACGGCGAACTCATCGCACGGCTCCCGTTTGCCAGCAGGCGACCACACGTGCCGGCGCCTCGACCGGTGAGCCGCCGAGGGCGGCAAGCGGCGGCGGCGCCTCATGGCAGCGACCCTCCACCTGCGGGCACCTTGGCGCGAAAGCACAGCCTGCCGGCAGCGCCGCCAGATCCGGCGGCTGTCCCGGGATCGCTACCATGCGCTCGCCGCGCGGCCGGTCTGCGCGCGGCAGGCAGCCGAGCAGGGCACGCGTGTAGGGATGAGCGGGCGCGGCAAACAGCGGCTCGACATTCGCCCGCTCGACGCTGCGCCCGGCGTACATCACCATCACTTCATCGCAGATGCCTGCCACCACGCCAAGGTCATGGGTGACGAGCAGCAAGGCCGTGCCGGTGTGCTCGATGACGGCGCGGAACGTGGCGATGACCTCCGCCTGAACCGTGACGTCGAGCGCCGTGGTCGGCTCATCCGCCAACACCAGCGCCGGGCGCAGGATCAGCGCGAGCGCGATCATCACCCGCTGGCGCATGCCGCCGGAGAGCTCGAACGGATACATGTCGAAACGTCGCTCCGGATCGGGGATACGCACCCGCTCCATGATGTCGAGCGCGCGTCGCTTCGCGAGGCTGCCGCGCAACCCCTCATGTACCTTGAGGACTTCGCACAACTGGCTGCCGACGGTGAGGTGCGGGGTCAGTGCGGTCATCGGATCCTGGAAGATCATCGCCAGTTGCTTGCCGCGCAGCGCGTTGTAGTCGGCGCGCGAGCTGCCGATCAGTTCGCGGCCGCGCAGCCGCACCGATCCCGACAGCGCGGCCTCACGCGGCAGCAGGCCGGCGATCGCCAGGCAAGTCTGTGTCTTGCCTGACCCGGACTCGCCGACGATGCCGAGGCATCGCCCGGGTTCGAGCGCAAAGGACACATGATCGACGGCACGCACGCTGCCACGTCCGCCGCCGTGCCCGCTGCGATAGGTGACGGAGAGGCCTTCGACCTCGAGCAGGCTCATGCCGCCGTTCCGCCGACGGTCCGCTGCGCGGCAAGACTGCGGCGCAGTTCGCGGCCGACGAGCAAGGCCGGCACCATCGCCAGCGCACCGATGAAAAACGGCGCATCGTGGCTGATCTGGCCGTAGAGCGTTCCGGAAAGTGCCGCACCAAGGAAGCGCGCCAGTGCCGAACTCGACTGCAGGGCGCCCAGCACGCCGCCACGCACGGCCTCGCCGACGGCCTGCGTGAGCAGGGACTGCAGACTGGTTGCGAACAGCGCCGTCGCCAGCGCCGACAGCAGCATCGCTGCGAGCACACCCGGCAGACCGGTGCTGAGACAGAGGCCGAGCCAGCTGGCGCCGTAGGCGACGATGCCGAAGGTCAGCAGCCGCTGCTCGCCGAAGCGCGCCGAGAGCAGACCGGCACCGAACAGCTGCACTGCCGCGATCACCAGACCATGCAGGGCGATCACGCTGCCGGTCACCGTCAGGTCGAAACCGTGCTTGTCGTGCATCCAGAGCGAGAACAGGGTTTCGCGCATCGCCGAAAATACGATGACGAGCAGGGACAGCGACAGCGCGACGCGGACGAGCGGCAGCCGGTGCAGCGCCGCGCCGCCGCCGGCAGTGGCGGTCGCGTCGTTGATCCGCTGCGACCGGCGCGGGCTCTCCGGCAGGAAAAAGAGTATGGAGATGAAGGACAGCAGAGACAGCGCGCAGGCCGCGAGAGCCGGCGCAAACAGGTTGGCCGCGGCCGGGTCGCCCGGTCCGGCGAGGACCGCGCCGGCCAAAGGTCCGAAGGTGAGCCCCAGCGCAAAAGCAGCGGAGATGCGCGCGAGCACGGCGGTACGCTCGCCGGGTGCAGAGATGTCCGCGCCGTAGGCATAGGCCGCGGCGAGGTTGCCGGAGGTGAACCCCGACAGCACCCGCGACAGCGCCAGCAGCCAGATATTGTCGGCGAACGCCAGCAGCAGGTAGGCCAGCGCGTGCCCGGCCATGCTGAAGAGCAGCACAGGCCGGCGGCCGTGGCGGTCGCTCAGACGGCCGAGCACCGGCGCACCGAGGAACTGGAACAGCGCATGCAGCGAGATGACCAGCGTCAGCGTCTCGGCCGAAAGGCCGAGACGCACGCCGTAGAACGGTACCAGCGGCATGAGGATGCCGAGGCCCAGCAGGTCGACGAACACGACGCCGAAGAGCACCGCCGTATGGCGCCGAATCTGCCGGTCTTCCGGCATCTCTGCGCCGGTGGTGGTGCTCATTGTCCTGTCCTTGAGCTGCTGATCGGGATCATAACTTTGTATTAGTTATAGTACTATTGCTGCGATGCAGGAAAATTTGCCGCATCCGCTGTTCCCGGTACAGACGGCCGATGAGCGGGCACGCCACGGCTTCCTGGTCGAATTCAAGCGTGTGCTGGGTACGCGCCACCGCGACGGCATCCGTCGTTCCTGGAATAGCCGCACCCTGCCGGCCTTCGTTGCCGCCCACCGCCGGCCGCCGCAGGATGCCGCCGAGACCGCCGCCGTGCTGCGCACCGACGAGCATTTCCGTCTCTGGACGGCGCTCGCCCGCACGCAGCACGCGCTCTATGTCGACTCGACCTGCGCCTGCGTCGAGCGGCAGGCGGCGGAACTCACCGCCCGCTGCCGCGAACCGGCGCAGCAGTTGCCGCTCGGCTCGCTGCGGCTCGATCCTTCGCTGCCAGTCCCGCCCTACCAGGCGGCAATCGACGTGCACTGCGTGCCGGGCGGCTACTGTGTCGAGCTCGGCGCGGACGACGTCTACGCCGGCGCCCGATACGAGCTCGGCATCTCGCTGTTCTCGCTCGGCCACCACGGCCGCATGAACGACTCCAAGGGACTCGCCGGCGTGCGCTTCCTGCAGCAGCGGTTCCCGCAGTTCGCACCGCGGCGCATCCTCGAACTCGGCTGCACTGCCGGCAATTCGCTGCTGCCGTACTGCGATGCATGGCCGCAGGCCGAGGTGCACGGCATCGACGTCTCGGCGCCCTGCCTGCGCTACGCGCATGCGCGCACCGTCGCGCTCGGCCGCGCTGTGCACTACTCGCAGGATGACGCCGAGGGCACGCGCTTCCCGGCGGGCCACTTCGATCTCGTCGTCTCGCATATCCTGCTGCATGAGCTCTCGGCGGCCGCGCTGCCGCGCGTGTTTGCCGAGTGTCATCGCCTGCTGCGTCCCGGCGGCGTGATGCTGCACATCGAGGTACCGGTGAGGAACGCGCGTCTCGATCTCTTCGAGCAGGCGCTCGCGGACTGGGACAGCGACTACAACAACGAGCCGTTCTGGGGCGGCCTGCATGCCACCGATCTCGCGCAGGTCGCCCGCGACGCAGGTTTCGGTGCCGCCGAAATCTTTGACGAAGACCTCGACCCGGCGCTGACGGCGTTCGTCAACCGTCAGCCATGGATGGCCGTCGGCGCAGTACGGGCCGGGACTGCGCCGTGAGTCGTACGCCACGACCACGTGTCGCCAAGGGTCCGCGACCGCAGCTGCTGGCCTCGCCCTTCGAGGACAAGCTGCTGACGATGATCATGACGCTCGCCACCGAACTCGCCGTGGTCCGCGAACGCGCCGAAGTCCTCGCCGATGCCTGCACGAAAGCGGGCATCGATGTCGCCGCGGCGGCGGACGATCCGTCGCCCGAACGCGTCGCAGCACGCACGCAGCGCCAGCGCGAATTCGCCGAACGGCTGCTGCAGGTGCTGGAGGACGCTGATCCCGGCGGATGAAGCCCGAGCAGGCGGACCGTCCCCGCCACTAGGCGGCGGAGGCGGCTCGCAACGGCACGGTCTTGTGCACCCAGTTGGTGGGATCCGCCCGCCGCGCCGGCGAGGGGATGACCAGCACGCGCCGATGCTGCTCGGCGAGCATCTGCTCGACGTCGATCTCCCAGCCCTTCTGCGCCCACTCGCGCACCTTGCTGCGGAACTGGAATTCCATGCCGTCGGTTTCGGTCAGTAATTCTTCGGCGGCCGAAACAGGCGGGATCGAAGGCCGGATGGCCTCGACCACGTCGGTGTCCTCGCGGACCGCCTTCATGATCCCGGCGAGCCGTTCCTCGTCCTGTGCGGGATCGAGCAGGAAGTTGCGTGCCTGCATACCGAAGGTGCGGGTGTGGAAGGGATCGATCGGCACCTTCACCGAGAAGGTGATGATCGACATGCCCTCCTGGAACACCGGCTGGATGCGATGGCAGATGCCGACCACGCTGAACTCCAGCGAGACGCTGGTGAAGCCCCGGTCGGGATTGAGCATCTTCGCCATCTCGCCCGTCTTCTGCTCGACCTTGGGCGCCGGTCGCGTGCGCTGCACCTTGCCGCCGTGCAAGGTCGGCGTTATCGGTACCACCATAACCCGCGGGGCGCGCCGTGTGCCGAAAGTCGGGTGGACGAAATTGATGTGTGCCGTATCCAGCGAGTTCTCCTCGAACCGCTGCCAGTTCACCTTCGCCTCGGCGCGGTAGGGGATCAGGCGCCAGTGCTCGGGATCATCGAACTCGGGCAACAGGTCGGGGATGGCCGGTCGTTCCTCTTCCGGCAGATCGCCGAGGAACACCCAGACCCAGCCATATTTTTCATGGGTCGGATAGGAGTCGATGCGCGCCCGCTTCGGGATCACCGCCTCCTCGCCCATTGCCGGAATCTTCACGCAGCGGCCGTCGGCGGCGAACTCCCAGCCGTGGTAGGGACAGGCGACATTTCCGGCAGCGACAGTGCCGTTGCACAGCGCCGCACCGCGGTGGCAGCAGGTGTTGGCCAGGCAGACGGCCTTGCCGGCGGCATCGCGAAAGAGCACGAAATCGCAACCCAGCATGCGCGTGCCGAACGGCTTCTCGGCGGTCACCTCAGATGACAGCGCTGCCACGTACCAGTTGTTGATCAGCATCTCTCGACTCCCTGTCTTGCGACGATTTCTTTGTGAAGATGATCAGAGACGCGCGGGCGTCCCGGTCTGCATGAGGTAGGCCTGCTTGCGCACAAAGCGCAATATCGACCCCGGTCCCATGCGCGATCCGCCGAGGCCAGAGTAGCCGAAGGAGTTCTTCTCCGCCTCGTAGGTCTGATAAGTCAGTCCGGCATCATTGAGGCTGATGCCGCCTGCGTTCAGGCGTGCGGCCACGGCGCGCGCCTCGTCGAGGGTCGCGGCGAATACCGCTGCCGACAAGCCGAAGCTGCTGTCGTTGGCGAGGCTCACGGCCTCGTCGATGTCATCGAAGGGCATGACCGGCATGATCGGCCCGAAGGTCTCCTCGGTCATGAGCTGCATGTGGTGGTTGACGTCGACGACCACGGTCGCCCGGCACCAGCGGCCGCCATGGTTCTCGGTGCGGCCACCACAAAGAATTCGCGCACCCTTGGCGAGTGCGTCGTCGAGCTGGGCGTCGATGACGTCGGCCTGCCGAGCGAAGATCAGTGGCCCGAGCTGGCCGGTGGCGATATCGGGATGATTGATGCCGATGTCCCGCGCCTTGTCGACGAGACGCCGTACGAACTCGGCGAATACCGGTCGCGCCACGTAGATGCGCTCGATCGAGAGACAGGCCTGGCCCGTGGCCATGCACGAGGCGCGCAGCACGGCGTCGGCAGCACGCTCCAGGTCGGCACCTTCGAGAACGATGGCCGCATCCTTGCCGCCGAGTTCGAGAAAGGCCGGGATGAAACGCCGCGCCGCGGCCTCGGCGACCTTGCGGCCGTTCGGCACGCTGCCGGTGAAGCAGACCGCATCGACGCGATCGACGACCGCAGCACCGGTCACGCCATCACCCAGCACGAAGTCGACCACTGCCGCGAGTTCCGGCACGGCCTGCAGCGTCGCCCGCAGCGGCGCCACGAATCGCGGCGTGACTTCGCTCGGCTTGATGAGCACCGCACAACCGGCGGCCAGCGCCGGCACGGCGTCGATCAGCGACAGCGTAATCGGGAAGTTCCACGGGGAAATGATGCCCACCAGAGGATAGGGCACGAGTCCGCCGGCCAGGCGTACTGTCGGCAGCAGCTTCGAGTCGCGTTCGCCGGTCTGCAGCAAGGCCGGCGCTTCCCGCGACCAGCGGCGGATATTGCGGATCGCGCCCAGCACTTCGCCGCGGGCCACGCCGAGGCGGCCAGTGTCGCGCGCGAGCGCGGCGATGACCTCCTCCTGCGCGGTCTCGAAGGCATCGGCCCAGCGTGCCAGCGCCGCCGCCCGCGCCTCGGCGCCGAGTGCGCGCCAGGCGGGCTGCGCGGCGCGCAACATCGCGCTACACGCCGCAATGTCGTCCGGCGTCGCCGCTGCCAGATGGAAATCGACCGCGCCGCTGCGCGGGTCATGGACGGCGATGCGGCGCGCGGTCCCGCTGCTCGCGAGCCCGCTCATCGCGAGCCCGCCCGGGTGAGCCGGATGTGGTGATCGTAGTGATCGCCACGGTAGTAGGCGACCAGTCGCTCCACCGGTCGCTGCCGCGTATCGAACACCACAAGACGCACGCGCACGAGTGCGGCGCCAACGGGTACGTCGAGCAGCCGGCTGAAGCGGGCGTCGGCGAGCGTGGCACCAATCAGTTGATCTCCCCAGCCGATGTCGATGCCCTTGCGCTCGAGCAAAGTCAGCATTGGGTGGGTATTGAGTTCGGTCGGCGAGAAGCGGATCTTGAGATCGGCAGGAATGAAGGTTTCGACATAACCGATCGGCTTGCCATCGAGCAGGCGGACATGTGCGGCGCGCTGTACACGGCTACCGGGCTCGAGCCGCAGGTCGCGGGCCGTATCCGGGTCCGCCTCGACCATGTCGATCTTGGCGGCGCTGACGCGCGTGTTGCTGCCGAGCCTGCGCACCTTGCGCAGCAACTGCTCCATATCGCCCTGAACCGGCGCGTCGGCGAGGTCGTCGGTGACAAAGGTGCCACGGCCCGGGTTGCGTACGATCAGCCGCTCGTCCGCGAGCAACGCCAGCGCCTTGCGGGTGGTGATCCGCGACACGCCGAACATCCGGCAGATCTCGTCTTCGGTCGGCAGCTGGCTGCCCGGCCGATAGCGCCCCTGGTAGATCCAGTCGCGCATCACCGCGTGGATGTAGAGGTAGCGCGGCCCACGCAAGGCCGGCGGATCCGCCGTCGCGGACTTGCGCATGCTCAGAACCGCTTGCTGACGGTGACTCCGAAGTTGCTGCGATCAGGGAAAAAGCCGGCGAAAGCTCGCGAATTTGCGGTGTAGGGACCGGTGCCATCGTCATCCTTGAAGGCGACCGAACGCAGGATCGTGGTCGGTGTCTTGTCGTCGGTGACGTTGCGACCCCAGAGCGTGACGTCCCAGCTTTCCGCAGACACGGTGAGACGCAGATTCACGTTCTCGCGCGGCCCGACCCAGGCGAGGTTGTAGAAGCCCTCGTACTGCTTGCCGAGGCGCAGGTAGTCGGCGCGCGCCGACCAGCGCAGTCCGGTCGCACCGAGGGCGTGGCCGAGCGTCAGGCTCGCCGACAGGTGGGTCTCGGGCTGCACGGGAATATTCGTGCCGAGATCATTGAAGGTAGCGCCCTGCAGCGACTGACCGGTGCCGCAGTAGGGACTCGCTACACCACCGGCGGCGCAGATCGGCGTCACCTTGGTGGTGCCGTAGGCAAGGATGCCCTCGAGCGCCTCACCGGCCGAGTTGGTGCGGCCCGACTTCACCTGGGTGTCGTTGTTGGAGTAGGCGACGCGCGCCGTCAGCCAGTCGCGGATGAGTTCGCCCGTGGCCTCGACCTCGAAACCCTTGATCGCGGTCTTGCCGAAATTCGCCGTGTAGCGGGTGATGGTGGCGACGCCACCGCACTCGCCCGGCAAGCAGATACCCGAGGATTCCTGGTTGGTCCAGTCGATGTTGAAGTACGACGCGAGCAGCGTCAGACGCCCATCGAACAGCCGGCCCTTGAAACCGAATTCGACACTGCGCGCCTCCTCTTCCTGGGTGAAGCGCAGTTGTGCCGGCAACTCCGGCGCCGTGTTGATGGTGATCGGCTTGCTGCCCTTGGCGTATACCGCATACAACATCGTGTCGTCGGTGAGCTTGAAGTCGACCGTGGCACGCGGCAGGAAGCTGCTGGTCTCCGCCGCTGCATTCAGCCCGTTGACGGGATTGCTGTATTGCACCTTGTCCTTCTGCCAGCGTCCCTCCGCCGACACCGACAGGCGCGAAGTCAGGTCGTATTCGAGACGTCCGTAAACGGCCTTGTTGGTGGCGCTGAGCGTGCCCGCGTTCGCGGCCGGCGCCGGCAAGCGGTAGGTCGCGACCTCGCTGCGTTGGTTATCGAAGTAGTACACGCCGGCGAGCCAGCCGAAGGGCCCCTCGGTGTGACCGAGCAGGCGGAACTCCTGACTCTTGTCCTTGAAGGTGAACTCGCGATCAAAGGTGATCGCAGGCAGATTGACCGCAGCCGCATAGGTGACGGCGGCACGATAGGTGAGGTCGAAGGCATCGCGCTGCTTCTCGTCCGTATAGGCGGAGATGGAAGTCAGCGTCGCGAAACCGGCATCCCACTCGACGCTGAGCGAGGTGCGGGTGGCCGTGCGATCGAGCCCGGCCTCGCCGTCCGCAGCCGTGTAGCGACCGACGAAGGGGGCCGGGATCGTGGCATTGGCGGCAGCGAGGGAGATCTGGCTCGGCGACAGCTTGAGTTCGCCGCAGTAATAGAGCGGCAACGTCGGCCGGATGCTGCGCGGATCGGCGAGACAGTTGTTGCCGAGCGGGCTCTGCGCGGCCACGGCGACCTGGTCATCGCTGTCGCTGGTATAAACGGTCCGCAGGTAGACGCTGAGCGACTCCGTGGGCTGCCAGCGCAGCCCGGCAGTGCCGTTGGTGCTGCGCTGACCACCGATGTTGTCGCGTCCGTCGTAATTGTTGCGGTACATGCCGTCCACTTCAAAGGTACGCGCACCGACGATGAACGACAGCGTGTCGGTGAGCGGCCCGGTCATGCTGCCGGCGATCTCGGCGCGACCGTACTGACCGATGGTCACGTCGAGTTTGCCGCCGAACTTGTCGTCCGGCTTGCGGGTGATGTAGTTGATCGCACCGCTCAGCGTCGAGCGGCCGAACAGCGCGCTCTGCGGACCCTTGAGGATCTCGACGCGCTCGAGGTTGGAGAGTTCGACACCCTGCGCAGACGACGAACCGACGAACACGCCATCGACATAGACGCCGACATAGCCCTGGGTGGGAACGACAGTGCTGATGCCGCGGATCGAGATACGGTCGCCGCTGCGCCCCTGCGAGGAGCTGATGAACAGCCCCGGCGTGCTCTCGGCAACGTCGCGGATGCTGCTCGCGCCGGAAGCGGCGAGATCGGCAGCTGTGAAGGCGGAGATCGACAGCGGCACGTCGATGAGCCTTTCCTCGACCTTGCGTGCCGTCACCACCACTTCCTCGATGTCATTGGCGCTCGCCGTTTGAGCCATGGCTTGCGCAGGCACGAGCACCGTCGCAAGCCCGAGAGCGCCGAGAGCAGCCGTCGTCAGATTCCTGAGTGAGTCCATGTCGTCCCCCTTGCGTGCAGACTTGCGATGCGAGTCTGTTGTTTTCTCTTAAGAGTCCTGAAGGTTCCCCGCAACACGGCGCTGGGGAATCCAGGTCGATGCCATGCCAAGTACAGCGAACGCCAGCAATGCCAGCGTGATCTCCCCGGCGTAGTTCCAGGGCTCAAGCCAGATCTCGTGATAGAAGCCCCAGCGCGGGAAAAATTCGCCAAGCGGGATCCAGAGGATGGCCTTGGTCGGGATCGCGTAGCGGATCGCCGCCATGATGCGGGTGAAATGGAACAGCCGGAACAGCAAATAGCCGCCCCACAAAAGCAAGCCACCGACGAGCGCATAAGTCACGGGGTGGTGATAGCCGAGAAAGCGCGGATCGCCCATGAACAGCGAGACGCCGTAGCAGAACCACAACACGGTGAGTGTCTCGAGGAAGGTGATGCGCCCGTAGTTGCGCTCCTGCCCGCCCTCGGGACGACCAAGGTCGAGGTGCAGACGGCGCTGCAACCAGCGGAAGGCGTTGCAACGGGTGTCCTTGTCGAACACGAAGTATGCGAGCACAGCGATGCAGATGCCGACCGAGCCCTGAATGAAGAGCAGGTTCATGGGTCGCGGACTGCCGCCCACATCCGCCATCGGCAGGCCGAGCGAGATTTCATTGAACTTGAAGGAATACGCGGCCCAGCCCACCCAGACGAGCAGCGCCGAAAGATATCCGAGCAGAGTACCGGTGCTTTCCTTGCGGCTGCGCACGGCCACCCAGAGCAGTACCAGCGCCAGCAGTCCGAGCGGCAGCAGCAGCAGATGGCTCTGGTCGCGGCCGAACAGCCGGTACGCCGTCACGCTCAGGCTGTGGCTGAGCGGCGTGCCGAGAAAAGCCACGAACAGCGCCAGCAGGCCGACCAGCGGCGGTGCCAGACCCCTGCGGATGTCGGCCCCCGTCCCGACGCTGCGGGTACTCCCGTTTTCCAATTGCGTCCCTCCTATGTATCATCGATATAACAATTCGAGCTGCAAGGTCAAGTCCGCAGCAATGCCCATCCGGACCATGATCGCCACGCCTGGAGCACCGCCCATGCCGACGTCCACGTCCCAGCACGCAACCGCCCGCCGTTTCTTTGCCTTCTGTACGCTGCTGGCACTCGCGGCAATCCCGGCGCTCGCCTTCCCGGCAACCCTGGTGCGCGGCATCGGCAGCGAACCCGAGAGCTTCGATCCGCACAAAGCCGTCGGCACCTCGGCGTCGGTGGTCATCTACGATCTCTTCGAGGGCCTGGTCACCGTCGATGCGAACGGCGAGGCGGCGCCCGGTGCCGCGGAAAGCTGGACCACCAACGCGGATCGCTCGGTCTATACCTTCAAGCTGCGCTCCAACCTCAAGTGGTCGGACGGCACGCCGCTCACGGCGGCGGATTTCGTCTACTCCATGCGACGGCTGCTCGCGCCCGAGACCGCAGCGCGCTATGCCTCGTTCCTGTATGTCGTCAAGGGCGCACGCGCCGTCAATACGCAGAAGGCGTCGCCGGAGACGCTCGCGGTACGCGCTCCCGACGCACGCACCGTGGTGTTCGAACTCGAGGCTCCGGCACCGCAGTTTCTAGAGATTCTCACCGGCGTGGCCGCGGTCGCCGTGCCGCGGCATATCATTGAAAAGTTTGGCCGCGAGTGGACCCGGCCCGGCAATCTCGTCTCCAGCGGCGCCTACCAGCTGACCGAGTACTCGCCCAATACCTTCATCAAGGCCAGGCGCAACACCAATTTCCATTCCGCTGCCGCGGTGAAGATCGACGACGTCACCTATCTGCCGATCGAGGACGACAACGCCAGCCTGAAGCGCTTCCAGTCCGGCGAGCTCGACGTCACCCAGCGCTTCCCGCCGGAACAGCTCGACAAGCTGCGGCGCGAGAAAAACCGCAGCCTGCGCGTGGCGCCGGGCCGTGGCAGCACCATGCTGGCGCTCAACACCCGCAAGGCCCCGTTCGACGACGCCCGCGTACGCCGCGCACTCGCGCTCGCACTCGATCGCGACGTGCTCGCCGGGCGCATCCTGCGCAAGACCGCGGAGCCGGCCTATTTCGTCGTGCCTACCAGCATCAGCGGCTACGACAGCGCGCGACCGGACTGGGCGGCGCAACCGATGGCCGAGCGGCAGCGTCAGGCACGGGCGCTGCTCGCGCAGGCGGGCTACGGCGCGGGCAAGCCGCTGCGCTTCACCATGCAGTACTACACCGAGAGCAAGACGCGCACCCTGGCGGTGGCCATGGTGTCGATGTGGCGCGCGGTTGGCGTCAACTGCGAGCTCGTCAACAAAGACCTCGGCGCCGTGATCTCGTCGGTGAACGCCGGCGACTATCAGGTCTCGCTCTATGCCTGGTACTCGTCCTTCGATGACCCCTACACCTTCCTCGACCTGTTCACCGTCAAGCCGCGAGGTTCGATCACGGGCTATTCAAACCCGCAGTACGACGCCGCCGTGCGCGCCGCCAACCGGCTGCCTGATCCGGCCGAGCGCAGCCGTGCGCTCGCCGCGGCCGAGGACATGCTGATGCGCGACATGCCGGCGATTCCGCTGTTTTTCGCCGAGGGTCAGAAGCTGGTTGGTCCACGCGTCGGCGGCTGGGTCGACAACGCCCGCGGCGCCAACCTGTCGCGCTACCTGACGCTGCGCGGCTGATGCTCCGCTTCGTCGGCAGACGGCTCGCGGTGATGGTGCCGACGCTGCTGGCGATCATCACGCTGAGTTTCTTCCTGATGCGCGCCGCGCCCGGCGGGCCGTTCGACGCCGATGCGCAGCTCGAACCGGAAGTGCTCGAAAACCTGCGCGCAGCCTATGATCTCGACAAACCGGTGGTGATGCAGTTCTGGTTGTTCCTGCGCGGCGTCGCGCAGGGCGATCTCGGCCCATCGATCGGCTATGCCGACTATTCGGTCGCCGAACTGATCGCCATCGGCCTGCCGGTGAGCGTGCAGCTCGGGCTCACCGCACTGGCGATCGCGGCGGTGCTCGGCATCCTGCTCGGCATCATCGCCGCACTCAACCGCAACCGTTCGCTCGACTACGCCATCGGTACGCTGGCCATGACCGGCATCGCCGTGCCCACGCTGATCACCGCACCGGTGCTGACGCTGCTCTTCGGCGTGACCTTGAAGCTGTTGCCGGTCGGCGGCTGGGGCGACGGCGACTGGCGGCACATGGTGTTGCCGGTGACCGCGCTGGTGCTGCCGCAGCTCGCCGTGGTCGCGCGTCTCGCGCGCGGCAGCATGCTCGAGGTGCTCGGCCAGCCATGGGTGCGCACTGCGCGCGCCAGCGGCCTGCCGGAATGGCGCGTCGTGGTGCGCCACGCGCTGCCGCCGGCGCTGATTCCGCTGGTCAGCTACCTTGCGCCGGCAGTGGCCGGGATCATGACGGGCTCGATCGTCATCGAGCAGATCTTTGGTCTGCCGGGTGTCGGCCGCTACTTCGTCAACGGCGCGCTCGGCCGCGACTATCCGCTGGTGATGGGCATCGTGATCGTCTACGCCGCCGCGGTACTGGTCATGAACCTGGTCGCCGATCTGCTCTATGGCGTGCTCGACCCGCGCACCCGGCGCCGCATGGCGGAGGCCGCGTGAGCAGCCTCGCCGCCGATCGCGATCGGCTGGTCACCGCAGCACAGGCCGTACGCGGTCGCTCGCTGTGGCGGGCGGCGGCGGCCCGCTTCCTCGCCAACCGCAGCGCCGTGTTCGGCCTCGCACTGCTCGTGCTGATCATCGGCTTCGCGCTGCTTGCACCGCTGCTGTCGCCGCATGACATGGAAGAGACCTACTGGGAGCGGATCCAGATCGGCCCCACCTTCGAAAACTCGCACTGGTTCGGCACCGATGCCAACGGCCGCGATCTCTTCGTGCGCGTCGCGGCCGGCGGCCGTATCTCGCTTGCCATCGGCCTGATTACCGCGCTGACGTCGTTACTGATCGGCGTCATCTACGGCGCCATCGCCGGCTATGTCGGCGGCCGTACCGACGAATGGATGATGCGCATCGTCGACGTGCTGTATGCGCTGCCGCTGATCTTCTTCATCATTATTTTGGTCACGGTATTCGGGCGGAACATTCTGTTGGTATTCCTCGCCATCGGCTGCATCGAGTGGCTGACCATCGCCCGCATCGTCCGCGGCCAGACCATCGCCGTGAAGGAAACCGAATATATCGAAGCGGCGCGCGCGCTCGGCGTACCGTTCGGCCGCATGGTGCTGCGCCATGTGGTGCCCAACGTGCTCGGTCCGGTGATCGTGTTTTCGACGCTGCTGATCCCGACGGTGATTCTGGTCGAGAGCTTTCTCAGCTTCCTCGGTCTCGGCGTGCAGGAGCCGAGCACCAGCTGGGGCCTGCTGATCTCACAGGGAACGGCGACGCTGGATACCGCCCCGTGGCTGCTGCTGATCCCGGCGGGTTTCCTCGCCGCGACCATGTTCGCTTTCAACTTTATCGGCGATGGCTTGCGCGATGCGCTGGATCCGCGGGCACGCTGAGGTCGCGGGCGACCCGCAGTCCGAACACGGCGCTGAGCAGCGTCGCCGGATCGCGGCCACGGAAGCTCGGACGCTGCCGGCTGATATCGCTGCGCCAACCGCCGCCGCGGCTGCCGTGACGGTCGCAACCCTTGACGAGCTGCGCTGAGCCATCGACGGGCGTGGCACCGTAGGGCATTTCGTAGCAGTCCTCGACCCACTCCCAGACATTGCCGACGAGGTCATGCAGACCGAAGCGATTCGCACGGAAACGGCCGACCGGCGCGATCTGCGGGTAACCGTCGTCGCAAGCGGCCGCCTTGACCGGAAAACCGACGCTCGCCGCCGAACGATCGTAGACATTGCCGTACAGGCAGGCCTGATCGGGATCGTCGCCCCAGGGAAACGCCGCCGCACTGCCGGCGCGCGCGACATATTCCCACTCCGCTTCAGTCAACAACCGGTAAGGCTGACCGCTGATGGAGCGCAGCCAGGCGACATAGGCCTGCGCATCGTCCCAGCTGACACAGGCGACCGGTTCATCGTCGCGCGGCGGACGTCCGTAGCCCGGATTGCGCCAGCTGAGCGACTCGTCGCGCTCGAGCTTGTTGGTCACGGGCCGCAGCACGTTGCAGCCTGCCGGACCGCTGCGCCCGGTTGCCTCGACGAAAGCCCGATACTCGGCCTGCGTGACTTCATAGAGGCCAACGGCGAAGGACTTGGCGATGCTCACCTGCCGTACCGGACCCTCGTAACGCCCCTCTTCACCGCCATCGAAGCCCATCGCGAACTTGCCCGGTGGCACGACCACCATGGTCGGACAGTGGCTGCATTCCTTGAAGGAACTACCAGGCTCCAAAGAAACGGTTCCGGCGTCACCCGCGATCGCCGTGTAGCTCGCGACTCCGGCGCCGATTACGGCGATCGCCGCAAGCATATGCCGCCGCAGCACGCTCATGACAGCGACTCCAGCACCTCGAGCGCGGCACGCTCGCCGGTTTCCATCGCCGACTCCATGCCGACCTCGAGCCGCCGCGTGTGCTCGCCGGCGAAATGCATCTGTTGATGCGGTTTGGACATGGCTGCCGACCAGGGACTGCCCCGCCATGGCAGCAGCGCGTGGCTGCATCCGCCCTGCAAGGGATCCTGCGCCCAGGAATGTACGCCGAGGAACTCCAGCTTGCCGCGTGTGCTCGGCCGCACCCGTTCAATGTATTCGATCGCCAGCCGGCCGCGCTCGGCGGGTGACAGCGCATCGACGGCGCGCGACTTGCTGCCGAACGACAAGGCACTGATGAGTTCGCGCTTGCCGTCGTATTCGAGCTGCTGGCGGATCAGCGAAAACGGTCCGTCGGTCCACATCGAGGCTTCGAGTCCATCTGCTTCCCAATAGGGCGCCTTGACGCGCAGCCAGACCTGACTCTGGTTGTTGTAGGGCATGCGGCGTACGGCGTCGCCCTGCGCGCCGGCCAGCGACGGCGTGATCGCCACGTTGCGCAGCGCTGCAAACGGCAGCGCCGCGACCACCCGGCGCGCCTGCCAGCGGCTGCCATCGGCGCAGCGCACCTCGCAACCGGTCGGATCGAGGTCGATCTGCACCACCTTGCGGCGCAGCTGCAGCGCCTCGCCCAGCCCCGCAGCCATGCGATCGGTGAGCACGGAATTGCCGCCCACGACATGCGAGGACGTCAGCGCAAAGCGCTCGAAGACGTCCTTGCCTTCCATGCCCGGCATGGCGGCGACGGCCTTGACGTCCGCACGACTGCGGGTCGCCTCCTGCAACATGCGCAGCAAACCGACGTTCTGCAGTCCCGGGTTACCGAGCGTGTGGTCGATCAACCGCTGTGCCGCCGGCGATGCGCCCTGGGTCTGCAGCCAGGCCGCGAGCGAAACGTCGAACTGCGCGGCGCGCGGCGCGAGCCAGTCATCGAGGGCCTCGAACGGACTACGCCGCTCGACATAGAACGCGTTCAGTGCCTGCGGCGGCACTTCGCGCTCCTTGCCCTCGAGCGGATTGTGCGGCGAGGCCGCCCAGTCCTTCGCGCCGATCAGCTGCTCGCCAATGACGAAGCTGTAGGGGGCATTGATGTGCGCACCGGGACCGAGCTTGACGCCGAGCCGCTGTGCGATGTCGCGTACGCGGGCATACATCGGGCCGATCTGCACCGCGCCGAGTTCGATGCGCGAATCGAGGTGATAGGCGGTCTGCGAACGGCCGCCGGGGCGGCCGGCCGCCTCGAGCACGACCACTCGCAAGCCCTGCTCGCGCAACTGCAGCGCGGCGTTCAGTCCGGCGAAACCGCTGCCGATGACGATGACGTCGGCTCGCGCGGCACGGGCCAGCGCACGCTGCGGCTGCAACGCGGTGCCGATCAAGGCCAGCGAACCTGCACCCAGGATTCTGCGTCTGCTCAAAGCCATGACTGCCCCCTTGCGCGCCAAAGGCGCGTCATTCGTCGTCGTCGCGCTGCGCCTCGACATCGCTTTCCTTGACCGCGCCGCCACGATTGCCCCAGCTCGAGCGCAGGTAATTGGCGATCTGCGCCACCTCGTCGTCGTCGAGCGAGTCGTACAGGGGTTTCATGTCTTTCCAGGCCTTCGGCGGCGTCGGCGTGACCACCTTGGTGCCGTAGAGGATGACGTTGATCAAAGAATAGGGCTCGGCCGCCTGCACCACGGCGCTGCCGGCGAGCGGCGGGCCGAGGTCTTCGCCGGGCTTCGAGCCGAGACCGGTCGGCAGGTGGCAGGTACCACAATGAATGGTGTAGAGCGTCTCGCCGGCACCGCGCTCGCGGTCCGACAAGGACTGCGTGTCGCTGCGCTCGACGGCCGGCAGGGCCTTGAGGTACGTGGCCATCGCCCGCAAGTCGGCGTCGCCGAGGTGGCGCGTGCTGTTGGCGATCACCTCGTTCATGGGCCCGAAGGAGCCGGCGCGCGTGCCATGACCCGTCTTCAGATACGAGGTCATGTCGTCGATCGACCACGCCTTCAGCCCGCTTGCCGCCTGGGTCAGGTTGACCGCGCTCCACTTGCGTACCGCGCCACCGGGGATATGGTCGTAGTACCAGCCGCCCGACATCGCCTGGTCGGCTTTTTCCGCGCCGAGCAGGTTGCGCGGCGTGTGGCAGGCGCCGCAGTGGCCGAGACCCTCGACGAGATAGGCCCCGCGGTTCCACTCGGCCGAGCGGTCGGCGCGCGGCGTGAATCGGGCCGGCTCGAAGAACATCTTTTTCCAGATGCCGAGCAGCTCGCGACGGTCGAACGGGAAGCGCATGTCGTTGGCGGGCGCGCGGTAGGCCGATGCCGGCACGGTCTTGAAGTAGGCGTAGAGCGCCTGCAGGTCGCCATCGCTGAGTCGCGTGAACGCCGTGTAGGGAAACGCCGGGTAGAGGTGCTGGCCCTCTGCATCGACGCCCTCGCGCATTGCGCGCACGAACTGCGGCAGGGTCCAGCTGCCGATGCCGGCACGCGGATCGGCGGTGATATTGGTGGAGTAAATGATGCCGAAGTCGGTGGTGAACGACAGACCGCCTTCGTAGGGCCGGCCGCCCGGACGGGTGTGGCAGGTCTGGCAGTTGCCGGCGAGCGCGAGGTAGCGCCCGCGCTCGACCAGCGACTCACCGGCCGGCGCGGACGCCGCGGGCGCCGCGGCGGCGGCGGGAGCCCAGGGCAGGGTCAGGAACGACGCCAGCACAGCCGCGGCGACGGCCAGGCGCCGCAGCATCGTCGGCCGAAGGTTCGCAGGATCGATCCGCGTTTGCATTTTCCGGGACAACTCGCTCTCCCCACCGCGCTGTCGATATCAAGCCATTCTAGGTCGACGGTGGCGGTCCGGCGGACGCTCGTTGCGCGTGTCCACTCCGTAAACCGCAGTCTGCGCCGCTGCACGGCCCGGGGCGGTCCCGCGGCTACACTCGGTCTCGGTCGGCCCTCGGGCCGCGGAAAATTTTTGGAGGGGTGATCCATGTTCAGTAAATCCTTGCGCCCGCTGTGGTTCGCGGGCGTGTTGCTCGCGGCCGCCCACGCCGAGGCTGCCTCGCTCGCCGGCGAGGTCCGTCGCGGTCAGGACGTCCCCGTGGTGCCGATGGCCGAGTGGGAAGTGGTGCAGACCGGACGCGGCGAACAGACCGGCTCGCGGGTGCTGATCGCCGCTGGCCCGGAGGAATTGTCGCGGGCGCCCGCCAACGCCGCGCGCTATGACTCGCAGACCTTCACCTTCCCGAGCGGCACGATCCGCGTGCTGCGCTTCACCAAGGCCGGCGGCGGCGTGGTTCACCAGATCACCTCCGAAACGCAGCTCTACGTCATTTCCGGCTCGGCCTCGGTCGATGTCGCCGGGGCGCGGACCGAACTCGGCGCGGGCGACGTGGTGAACCTGCCCTCGGGCGTGCTGCGCAGCCTGCCGGGACGGGCCGAGGACACCACGGTCGTGCTCTACAACATCAAGAACACCGCCAAAGAACCACGCGCCAGCGTGATCCGCGGCAAGGACAATCCGCCCGCGGTCATCGAAGCCGGCGAGAAGGCCGGCGAAGGCGGCGCCAAAGTCTCGGTGCAGCGCTATGTGTACGAAGGCAACTCGATCCGCGTGGCGCGCCTGTCCGGCCCGGGCAAGAACGCCGCGTCGACGCCGAAAGCCGACGCACTGATCTACCTGATCTCCGGCCGCATGAACCTGCATCTCGGCGATGAAGTGTTCGAGGTGCGCGCCGGCGATGCACTGCGCGAGCCGGCCGGCATCCCGGTGTACTGGGACATCCTCGAACCCTCGTCCTTCATTGCCACCAATGGAGTGGCGCCATGATCAAAATGAAGACCTTCGGCATGGACGCGAACGGCCGTTCGACCTGGACGGTGACGCCGATCCCGTTCAAGCAGGTGACGCCGTTGTACGCCGAAACGGCGCAGCAGGACGGTGCCTACTGGGGGATCTCCATCAATCAGCCGGGCGAACCGGTGGGCGGCGGACCGTTCGAGATGCACCTCACCAATCAGCCGCGCATGGTGTGGGCAATGTCCGGACAACTCGACAACACCCTGCAGAGCGGCGAAGTACGGCGCTCCGGCATGGGTGAAGGCGTGCTGGTGACCGGGCCGGCCCTGCACCACTCCTCGTTCGCACGCAGCCGCGAACCGGTGATCACGCTGAGTCTCACCTTCCCCGGCACCAATGTTTACGAGTTCAAGGAATAGCCGTCATGAAATTCGTGAACATCGACGTCGACGAACACGGCCATTCCTTCTTCCGCGAGGTCGATCTGCCGCAGTACGGCACACCGCGCCGCATCTCCTCGAAGAATCAGAACGTGCTCTGGTGGAAGATGGGCCTCGCCCAACCCGGGCATGCCGCCGATTTCGCCACCGTGCCCGCGCTCACCTTCATGGCGGTGTTTTCCGGCCAGATCAATTTCACGGTGAGCAATGGCGAGAAGCGGCATTTCGTGCGCGGCGACATGCTGACGCTGTGGGACACGCGCGGCCAGGGGCACAGGGTGGAGGTAGTCGGCGAGGAGCCCTGCCACTTCCTGATGGTCGCGCTGCCCGACAAGGGCGAATTCGCCTGAGACCGGGTCAGACCCGCGTCACCGCGAACTCCAGTCCCTGCTTGCGCAGCGGCAGG
>CAZIRD010000015.1:0-17131 GCA_964541625.1 uncultured Acidibacter sp. | reverse complement strand
ACCGGGTCAGACCCGCGTCACCGCGAACTCCAGTCCCTGCTTGCGCAGCGGCAGGCTGCGCAGGCGGCGTCCGGTCGCGGCGAAGATCGCGTTGCAGAGCGCTGCGGCCACCGGCGGCACGCCGCCTTCGCCGACGCCGCCGATGCGCTCGGCGGAATCCATCAGCACCACCCGCACCCGCGGCATTTCATTGATGCGCAGCAGCGTCTGCTCATGGAAGTTGCCCTGCTGCACGCGACCTGCGGCGATCGTGATCTCGCCGTTGAGCGCGGCGCACAAGCCCCAGGAGATGCCGCCCTCAAGCTGCGCCTCGACCGTGGCCGGATTGAGCACCGGGCCGCAGTCGTAGACACAGGTGACCTTGTCGATGGTCACGGTGTTGCCCGCGACCGAGACCTCGAAGACCTGCGCGCAGATGCTGCCGAAACCGCTGTTCATGGCGAAACCGCGGCCGCGGCCCTTGGCCAGCGGCTTGCCCCAGCCTGACTCCGCCGCCGCGCGCTCGAGTACGGCGAGTGCCCGCGGATTGCTGCGGATCAGGCTGCGACGGAACTCGAGCGGATCGCGGCGCGCCGCATGGGCGAGCTCGTCGATCATCGATTCGGCAAAGAAACCGTTCTGCGAGGCACCAACCGCCCGCCAGAAACCCACCGGCACCGGCACCGCCACATCGACGCTGTCGCAGAGTGCGTTCGGCAGGTCGTACTCGGCCGGGATCACGCCGAAGGCCGAGGCACCGTCCGGAAACTTCGGGTTCGGCCGCATGCGCTTGTAGCCAAGCAGGGACT
This sequence comes from uncultured Acidibacter sp., assembly GCA_964541625.1. GTDB lineage: Bacteria > Pseudomonadota > Gammaproteobacteria > Steroidobacterales > Steroidobacteraceae > UBA964. The sequence continues at coordinate 16,343 of CAZIRD010000015.1, read as the reverse complement.
GGCCGGCGATACGCCCGTGCACCGCAAGCACGTTGCCGGCGCGATCGAGCCGCGCGCGATAACGCGCCATGTAGGCCGGTCGGTAGAAATCGTGCTGCAGGTCCTGCTCGCGGGTCCAGATGAGATTCACCGCACGACCCGGCACGGCCCTGGCGATGCTGACTGCCTGACGTACCGAGTCGAGCTCCCAGCGACGACCGAAGCCGCCGCCGGCGAAGGTGACATCGACGCGCACGCGCTCGACGGGCAGGCCGGTGAGTTTCGCGGCGAGATCGCGGGCGAAGTCCGGCTGCTGCAGTCCGCCCCAGACGTGGCAGGAGTCGGCCGTGACCTTGGCGACGCAGGACTGCGGCTCCAGCGTCATGTGCGCGAGGTAGGGCACCTCGTAGGTGGCATCGAAGTCGATGGTGTCGTTGCGCGCGAATACGGCCGCGATCGCCGCGCGATCGGCCGGCTGCCGTTGCCGCGTCGCGGCACCCGGCACCGGCAGGGGCATCTCGAGCGCATTGGCGTCGTCGCTGAGCGCACGCCGCGTCGAGGCCGCGATCGAGTCGCTGCCGAGGCCACGCAGGTCCGCTTCATCGAAGACCACGTCGAGTGCTTCCGCCGCCTGACGCGCCTTCCACCAGCTGTCGGCCACCACCGCGACTGCATCGTCGAGCGGTACCACGGCCAGCACGCCCGGCCGCGAGGAGACACTCGCCGCATCGAAGCGCTGCACGCGGCCCTGCAGCGACTGCGAGCGCCGCAGCGCCGCGAATACCATGCCGGGCTCGCGCACATCGACGGCGAACACCGCGGCGCCGTCGACCTTGGGCGGGGTGTCCTTGCGTCCATGCCGCCTGCCGGTGAGGCGCAGCGCCGATGCCGGCTTGAGCGTCGGTTTCGCCGGTACGGGCAGCGCGGCGGCTGCGGTCGCCAACTCGCCGTAGCCGAGCACGCGACCGCTCGCGGCATGGATGACCCGGCTGTCTTCCGTGCGGCATTCGGCCGCCGGCACCTGCCAACGCGCCGCGGCGGCCGCGACCAGCATCTCGCGCGCGGCAGCGCCAACCTGTCGCAAGGGCTCGCGATAGGCCATCACTGAATCGCTGCCACCGATGCGCTGCCGCTTGCTCACCGGATTGGCGAACGCGAGGTTGGCATGCGGCAAGGCCAGTTTGACCCGCGACCAATCGGCATCCATCTCGTCGGCGATCACCATGGAGAGCGTGTCGGCGATGCCCTGGCCGATCTCGGTCTGCGGGCTGGTGATGGTGATGCTGCCGTCGCCATGCACTTCGAGATGGAAGGCGAACGGATTGATGGCGGCATCCGCGCCGGACGCCGCGGCGGCCCCCGAATCTGCCGACTGCCCTGCGAACAACAGGTCCTTGCAGAGCAGCGCTCCGGAAGTGGTGACTGCGAGACTCACGAGGAATCGTCGCCGGGGAAGGGTGTTTGCTGGAACGCCGTCGCTGGACATGTGTGCAAGAATAACCAAGAACACGGGGGGTGGAATGAACGGATCGATCGGCTTGCGCGCCGTGGTCATCGGTCTTGCGCTGACGGTCCTCGCTGCGGCGGGCGATGCCCGCGCGGCGACGCCGGCCGGTGATTGGCCGGCGCTCGGCAACGACCCGGGCGGCAGCCAGTTCTCGCCGCTGACGCAACTCACTCCGGCCAACATCGGCAAGCTCGAGGTGGCCTGGATCCACCGCTCCGGCGACGTCGCCGGCAAAGGCGACAAACGCGGTGCCACTGCGCTCGAGGCGGTGCCGATCCACGCCAACGGCACGCTGTACTACTGCACGCCCTTCAACCGCGTCATCGCCCTCGATCCGGCCAGCGGCAGACAGAAGTGGGCGTTCGATCCGCATGCCGGCGCGGCCGGCAAACCACCGCTCATCAAGCAGCCGCGGCGCTCCGGCATCTGCCGCTCCGTCGCCTACTGGCAGGCCGCCGAGCCGCGTCCGGGCGTCGCCTGCGAACGCCGGATCTTCAAGGGCGACGTACACGGCAACCTGTTCGCGATCGACGCCGACAGCGGTGCCGTCTGCAGCGATTTCGGCGCTGCCCGCGGTCATCCGGGCTTCGTTACCCACGCCGACTTCGACGGCCGCGGCACGGGCGACGAATCGCGCGGCATGACTTCCGGACCGGTGATCATCGGCGATCTCGTGGTCGCCTCGTCCGGTGCGCGTGACTCGCTGACCGACGCCAACAACGGCTTCGTGCGCGCCTTCGACGTGCGCAGCGGCGAACTGCGCTGGGAATTCGATCCGATCCCGCCGGAACACGCGCACGACACCGGCGCGGCCAACGTCTGGTCGACCATGAGCGTCGATCCGCAGCGCGGACTGGTGTTCGTGCCGACCACCAATCCGTCACCCGATTTCTATGGGGTCGGTCGCAAGTTCGCCATTCCGCTGGCAGATGCCACGGTCGCACTGTCGGCTGCAGATGGCCGGCCAGTGTGGCATTTCCAGGCGACGCGCCACGATCTCTTCGACTTCGACCTGCCCGGACATCCGCTGCTGGTGGACATCCTGCACGGCGGCGAACGCGTACCGGTGGCGATCCAGCAGACCAAGCAGGGCCGGGTGTTCGTGTTCGAGCGGGCGACCGGCCGCTCGCTGTTCCCGATCGAGGAGCGCCCCGCACCCGCCTCCGACATCCCGGGCGAAGTGAGCGCGCCGACCCAGCCGTTCCCGGTGCTGCCCGAGCCTTTTTCCCGCCAGCGGCTGACGATCGACGATATGTGGGGGCTGACCTGGTTCGACCGCGCCTGGTGCCGACGCGAGTTCCGCAAGCTGCGCTACGAAGGACCGTTCACGCCGCCGAGCGAGCGCGGCTCGCTGGTGTTCCCGTTCGGCGGCGGCAACTGGGGCGGCGTCGCCTACGACCAGGTCAACAACCTGCTGATCGCCAAAGGCCAGAACCTGGCGCTGCGCGTGCGCATGATCCGCAAGGACGCCAAAGAAATCGATGGTGATGGCAAGCCGGTGGGCAGCGATCTCGTCGGCACGCCGTATCGCGCCGAGATGGGCCTGTTCGTCTCGCCGCTCGGCATGCCCTGCACGCCGCCGCCCTTCGGCACACTCAGCGCGATCGATCTCGCCACCGGCAAGCTGCGCTGGCAGGTGCCGCTCGGCCAGGCGCGCTACAAGGGCATCACTGCGCCCGCCGCCTTCGGCTGGGGCTCGCCGAACATCGGCGGACCGATGGTCACGGCAGGCGGTCTGGTATTCGTCGGCGCCGCCATGGACCGCCGGCTGCGCGCTTTCGACGTGCGCAGCGGCGCCGAGCTGTGGAGCCGCGAGCTGCCGGCTCCCGGCATGACCGTACCCATGACCTACACGGCGGGCGGGCGGCAGTTCGTCGTCATCGCAGCAGGCGGCAACGCCCGCGTCAGTCCCGAGCTCGGCGATGCCATCGTGGCCTTCGCCCTGCCCAAAGAAACCAAGCCCTGAGGCAGATACCCAATGTCAAAGAAAATGGCGGAGTTCCGTCGCGGCTGGCGCTCGCTGCTGGCCGCGGCCATCGGCAACGGCTCGGGGCTCAGCGGCCTCGCCTTCTACACCTTCGGCGTGTTCGTGCTGCCGCTGGTCGCGGCGTTCGGCTGGACGCGCGGCGAGGTGTCGATCGCGGCCAGCTTCCTGATCATCGGCACGGCGATCACCGCGCCGCTGGTCGGCTCGATGATCGACCGCTTCGGCGCGCGCCGCGTGGGGCTGATATCGATGGTCGCGCTGGCGTTCGGCTATGCGCTGCTGACCACCATCGACGGCACGATAGGGACCTTCTACGCCGCCTGGCTCGGCCTGTCGCTGATCGGCGGCGGCACCACGCCGGTCGTCTGGACCCGTACCGTCAACATCTGGTTCGATCGCGGTCGCGGCCTGGCACTTGGCCTCGCGCTTGCCGGCTCGGGCCTGGCCGGCGTGTTCGCACCGCTGCTGGTTACCAAGGTAATCGCCGCCTACGGCTGGCAGGGTGGTTATCTGGCGATTGGTGCTTTCATCCTCGTGGTGTCGACGCCGCTGATCGCCCTGCTGCTGCAGGAACGCCCGGTCGCCGGCGGCGCGCTGCCGGCGGGTGTCGACAGCGCCGACACCGCAGCCGAGCCGACCACGCCGCTGCCCGGACTCGAACTCGCGCAGGCGCTGCGTGACCTGGCTTTCTGGAAGATCGCCGTCGGATTCTTCCTCGTCTCGGCGGTGATCGCCGCGCTGATCATCAACCTCATCCCGCTGCTGGTCGACCGCGGACTCGATGCGAGCAAGGCTGCCGGCATCGCCGGCGTGATGGGCATCGCGGTGCTGGTCGGGCGCGTGGTGATCGGCATGCTGCTCGACCACCTGCCTTCCTCACTGGTCGCCGCGGTGGTGCTCGGACTGTGCGCGCTCGGCTGCTTCGTGCTGTCGCTGCCCGACGCACCGCTGTGGGTAGTCGGGGTCAGCGTGCTGTCGCTCGGTCTCGCTGCCGCCGCCGAGGTGGATCTGGTGGCCTACCTGTCGAGCCGCTTCTTCGGCATGCGCGCCTACGGCAAGGTCTACGGCTGGCAATTGACGAGTTTTTATCTGGGCGCTGCGGTGGGCCCGCTCGCAGCCGGCATGGCCTACGACCGTTTCGGCAGCTACCTGCCGACGCTGTACTTCGCCTCGGCTGCGCTGCTGTTTGGTGCGCTGGTGACCGCAACGCTCGGCAAACCGCGCTTCGTCCACGAGGACTAGCAGCAACTGATGCCTCGCGGCATTTGATGCCTTGCGCCGTCGGACGCCGTGGCGTCCGGCGTCGTGGCGTCAGCCGCCGACCGACACGCCCTGCATCGGCTCACCGTCGCGCATGATCGCCGACCATGAGCGGTCACCGCCGAAGCGGATACCCTTGAAGTCACCGGGCCGGGTGTCGAGCACGTTGGTGTAGAGCTTCATGCCCTTGTAGGTCCACTGCAGCTTGCCGTCGGCGAGCCGCGTGATGCCCCAGCTGCCCACCGGCTTGTCGCCGGGTTGCGCATGGAACGGCTTCCACTGCGCGTCGATGCAGGCGCCATCGGGACACTTCATCACCGGGCCGCGATAGGCGCGCTGGCCACGCGCGTTGGCACCGAAGGAGTACACCGTGAAGCCTTCGCGGTTGGCGATGAGTTCGCCGGCGTCGGAAGGCTGGATGGTGGCCCAGGCGGGCAGCGGGGGCGCGGGCTCGAGCACCACAGCCGACCAGCCGTCGACGCCGTGGCCGCGGATCTCGCCGGGCGCGACATCGCCGCTCGCGTAGCGATAGAGTGGTTTGCCGCGAAACGCCCATTGGCGCAAGCCGTCAGGACGCACCACGGCCGTCCAGTCGCCCTTTTCTTTGGGCGCCGCCCACGGCGCCGGCAGCGGTTGATAGCGACGCGCGCAGTCATCGAGGCAGCGCGGCGTCTTGCCCACGGGATCGTCCTCGCTGGTGTAGAGCGTACGGCCGAGCGCGTCGGTAAGAATCTGGCCGAGCAGGGAGGGACGGATGCGTACGTCCTGCGGCAACGGAATCGGCTGGATCGCTACCCGCCAAACGGTGCCAACGCCGTCGCCAAACGTCGACCCCGGTGCGTTGTCGATGCCGTACCGGTAGAGCGGCCGACCGCGATAGGCCCACTGCAACGTGCCGTCGGCACGAGTCACCTTGGACCAGCCGGCCGGCGCCGTGGCTTCGGCGGTCGCCGCGACCGCGGGCCAGGCGGTCGCGCAAGGTCCTTCGCAGGCGGATCGTCCGGGCGTGCCTTCGTCGCGATCGTAGGTGTAGAGGGTCATCCCCTTGGCATCGGTGAACACCATGCCATCGCCGCGCGGTCGCGTGGCGATGCCGGCGGGCAGACGCGCGACCTCGGCCGCCACCACTACGCCGGCGCCAAGCATCGCCAGCATCGCTGCAAACAATCGGACGTGGACAGTCATACGTCAGCGCCCGTCAGGCAAGGATCTCGGTGATGGACTTGGAGGTCTGCAGCGAGCGCGTGCCCCAGGTGTCGATCGGCACGCCCATGACCTGCATCGCGGTGAGTCCGACACGGGTGATCGGGTCGCCGTTGCCGACCACGTGCAGCCCGGTGCGGATGCGTCCACCGGCACGGCCCACCGTGAACACCGGCACGCCGTCGACGGAATGCACGCGCGCGTAGTTGGTTTCGGTGGCGGCGAAGATCAGGGTGTTGTCGAGCAGGCTGCCGCTGCCCTCGCGGATGCTGGCGAAGGCATCGATCAGCGCAGCGAAACCTTCCATCGTCCGGCAGTTGAACCAGAACGCCACCGGCTGGTAGCCGAGCTGCTTGTCCGGCGTCTCCTCATGGGTGAGCAGATGGTGCGTGTAGGTCTGGCCGGGACGGCGCATGTGCGAGAAGTTGTCGCTGAACACGAGATTGAAGACCCGCGTCTGGTTGCAGGCCACGGCCATTGCAATCAGCTTCGCCATGATGCGGTGGTTGGCGACCACCGTGTCGACCTCCAGACCCTGCGGCATGTTCTGTTCCGCGCCATCACGCCGCGGCCCCTGCGGGATCAGGCAGGAGGTGTTCGCTTCGGGCTTGCGCAGCTGCACGTCGAGCTGGTTCTCGAGCTGGCGGATCGAGGTGAAGTACTCGTCGAGCCGCTGACGGTCAGCGGCACCGACTTTCTTCAGCAGGGCCTGACGGTCCTCGCTGACCGCCGAGAGCACGCTGCGCCGCACCATCATGCGCGGATCAGGCTTGAAGTCGGCCTTGTTGGGATCGGCGAACTCGACGCCGAAGATGCGCGAATAGAGACGCTCCGGCGAGGCCTCGGCGGCGGCGCGGCTGTTGGTGCCGCGGGCGCTGTAGTTCTCGCGGGCGATGCCGCAGGCAGTGGCATCGATGGTCTGGAAGCGGGTGCCGGTGGCGATCTGGTCGGCAATCAGCAGATCGAGGGTCGGTGCGGGAATCTCGCTGTTGCTCGACGGCGCCGAGCCGGTGCGCGAGGCCACCCAGCCGCTGAAGTGGGTGTAGTTGGAACGGCCGTCGAGCGGCATGTTGAAGCCGCCGAAATAGTTGAGCCACTTGGCATGCGGCTTGAGCGCTTCGCACTCGGTGAGGAAGCCGATGCCTTCGCTGGTGCGGGTCTTCGGTTCGATGGCGTGGCCGGGCGTATGGCCGAGGCCCCAGTACCAGGTACCGAAGCGCACCGGCAAGGGCGCACCCGTCGCCGCGAGCGCCGTGCCGTTTTCATTGAGGAAGGCGTCGAGGAAAGGCAACGACACGCCGGCGGACAAACCGCCCAGCGCACCGCGCAACACGGAGCGACGGGTGACGGGACGGGGCAGCAGAACGCTCATGACTTGGTCCTCGATCCTTGGAGGTTGGCGGCGGTGCGCACCGCCGGCGGTTTCACGGCATACATGGCTTCATCGAGCGCGATCTTGCGCAGCAGCTCCGGAACGCGGTAGCCGTCGTCGGCAAACTTCTGCTCGAGATCGTGCAGGTAGCGGCGCTCGTTGCGCGCCGGTACGCGCGCGGTGGCGTAGGAATAGAGACGGTTGACGAGACAGGCCGGCGCTGCGGGATTCTCGCGCAGCGCCGGACCGATGCCGGCGACATCCGCAAACGCCACGCCATCGAGCGAACCGGAGGCATCGATCGGGTGCCCGTCTTCGGCGGTGCGCAACTGGCCGGCACCGTCGATGTGTTCCATGCCGAGGCCGACCGGGTCGGTGAGCTTGTGACAGCCGGCACAGGCCGGATTCACCGCGTGCACCGTCAGCCGTTCACGTGCCGTATGCGCCGGCGAGCCCGGATCGTTGAACTTGGAGAAGTCGACGTTGCCCGGCGGATCCGGCACACGCTGACAGAGCAATACCTCGCGCAGCGCCTTGCCGCGCAGCGTCGGCGAACTGCGCCCCGCGTGCGAGTGCAGCGCGGTGAAGCTCACGTGCGTGGCGATACCGGCGCGCGGGTCGTCGGCGGGAAATTCGTATTCCATCCAGCCGCCGTCGGGACGCGACACCGGCACCCGGTAGATGCGGCCCAGCGCACCGCTGATGAAGGTCTTGCGGGTGGTGAAGACGTCGCGGTAGTCCGCTTCCTGCACCAGCACCACGTCGATCAGGGTGCGCAGGGTCTGCTCGCGGGCGTCGTTGGCGACCGCGGTGCTGAAGGCCGGATAGATGATGGAGTCCTTCTCGAGCCGGCCGATGTTTTCGAACGCCAGCATGTCATCAAAGAAAAGCCGCAGTCCCTGCTCGAGGCGTGGCGATGCCAGCATGCGATCGACCTGCTTCTTGAGCCCGCCGGCCGAGTGCAGTTCGCCGGCCGCGGCGGCGTTCAGCAGTTCGTCGTCCGGTGCAGACCCCCAGAGAAAAAGGCTGAGCCGCATGGCCTTGGAGTAGCCGTCGAGACGGATGGCGCCCTCGCGGTCGGGATCCGGCTCGGTGTGGTCGATGACAAACAGGAAACTCGGCGATACCAGCATGCCGGCGAGTCCGGCGGCGAGTCCGTCGTGGAAACTGCCGAGATCGCGCGCCGCAGCCGCGGCCACCGCGGTCACCGCCTGCACTTCGTCGTCAGCAAGCGGACGGCGGTAGAGCAGCCGGCCGGTTTCGCGGAAGAACTTCGCCGCGCAGGCGTCATCCGCGGCGCGGGCGTCACGCGGCGTGCAGGGGATGAGGAAATCGCGGTTGCCCTCGGCGGTCACCTGCGCGGCAATCGAGCGGGCCACGCGATCGAGCTGTTCGAGGCCGGCAGGCGTGACATGCGCGCCCGAGGCGCCGACCGTCAGCAGGCCGTTGGTCCGCACCAGCGGGTCGAAGTCGCCGCCGACCACGATCTGCTCGCCGAACACGTCGGCGATGATCTGCCGATACTGCGGCTCGGTAAGCAGGCGCATGCCCGGTTCCGCGCCGCTGGTTTTCGGTGCGCCGCCGCAGGCCGCGAGTCCGGCGACACCGAGCAGCAGCAACAGCACACGCACGAATGGAGCGGAAATCATCCCGGCGATCGACGACTTCATCGGAACACGTCCTTGATACGCTCAAAGAAACCACGACCGCTCGCCGCCGTGCGCTGGTCGCCGTGGACGATGAACGCGGCAACCGCCTTGAAGTTGAAGGCCGACGACAGCGTGGTGCAATCGCCGGTCTTCGGATCGGGATGACCGTCGGCGATCTCGTGCGCGGCAACGTGGATCGACGGGCAGTTGGAGATGGTGGTCGACTGGATCGGGCCGATGCTGCCGACGTAGAACATCAGGTCGTTGACACCGAAATAGCCGGCCGCCATGCCTTCGGCGGAGTTGCCGTCCGCGGCCAGCGTCATGCGGATGCGCAGGTCTCGGAAGCGGCGGTTCTGGTAAGTGTAGTTGCCGTAGAACGGCAGGTTCACATCGCCCGGCTCGGTGATCAGCACGCCGTTGCTGATCTTGCCGCGGACCGAACTCGCATAGCGCGGCTTGCCGTCATGGGTGTCGATCCGGTAGCTGCCGTGCGGCAGGAAGCGACCGCTGCCGTCGAGCGTGTAGAGATCGATGGCCCGGAAGAAGTTGACCGTCACCTCCGGATCGTTGCGGACGTCGTCGACGCCGGTGACTTCGATCAGCGTCATGCCCTTGCCGTTCGACTTGCGGTTCTCGTTCTCGTTGGCCTCGACCTGGCCATAGGAGCGGAAGCCGTAGACGCAGCCGAGCAGGCGATAGAGCTGGTTGTCGACACCGGCAGTGCCATCGACGCCGGTGAACTCGCGGTGCGGGCACGACCGCCCGGCCGCGACCCCGTCCTTGCCGTCGAGGTCCATGCCGTAGGCCTTCTCGCCCTCGACCAGCAGCAGCGGCGGATCCTTCACCGCGGTCGGGTTCATGCACACGTCTTCGCCGTTCGGACCGCGGCGGATGGCATTGAAGTAGCGATCCAGCCGGCTCTTGAGTCCGTTGTCGGTGTAGCGGGCGCGGTCTTCCTTCGAAAGGCCGCGCCACCAGTACTCGTCGTAACCGACGTTCAGACCACGCGGGCACTCATCGACGAAACGCGTCTCGTAGGAGGCGATGTTCCAGGTGGTGATCACGAAGCCGAGCGTCTTGCCCGGCGGCGCGGCCGCCTCGACGCGACCGGCGTGGGCGAGCAGCAGGCCGCCTATTGCGAGCAGCGGCACGACACCGCGGCGAAAGCCGAATGCATTCATGATACCGGGTATACCAACAATCCTCCCCGCCGCGCCATGGCCGGGCGCCGGCAGATCCTTGCCGGGTCACCCTGTGGACAAAGCCCCGGGAAAACACGGGCTTGCCGCAGCGCAGCCCGCAGAATGACCGCCACTTCACCTGCGTCGCCGAGGCGCTCCTGCCGTGTATGCCCTGCGCAACCTGATCCGCTACGCCCGCCTGCTGCCGCTTGCCGCAGCTCTGGCCGGTGCGGCCACGCCCGCCGTCGCCGCGGACGACGACATCATCTACACCGCGGTGCTCAGCGACGAAGACCAGAGCACCCCGACCTACAGTCCGGGCAAGGGCTACGCCGAACTGCGTCTGGAGCGCGCCACGCTCAAGCTGTCGTGGCGGATCACCTATCAGGGACTCACCTCGGCGCCGATCGCCGCCGGTCTCTACGGCCCGGAAAATGTCGGCGCCAACGCCGGTCAGGTGGTCGATCTCGGCACGCGCGGCCTGAAGAGCCCGATCGTCGGCTCGACCATCATCAGTGACGGCGTGGTCGGATACCTGACCACCGGGCGCGTGTACGTCAACATCCACACCACCCGCTACCGCAACGGCGAACTGCGCGGCCAGTTGCGCCGGCAGAGCGCCACCCCGGCACGGCCCTAGACGCGGGGTGTGACGGCTCGCAAGCGCGACGCCTCACAGCTCGTAGTCGCGACGCCGCTGCAGCGGATTCCAGCCGCCGCCAACGCCGCCCGAACCTGCCGCCCATTTGTCGCCACCCACCGCGCCCGGTTGCCGGTCGCGGCTGTGCGTATAGAGCGGATCCCCCTTGTAGGCCCACACCCGCGCGCCGTCACCGAAGGGTGAATCGACGATGGTCCACTCGCCGGATGGCTTGGCGTCCCTCGCCGCCGGCACCAGCCGCCAGTTGCGCTTGATGCACTCGTCGCGGCAGAGCAGCGTGCGGATGCGCTCCAGCGAACCGGCCTGGGTGTAGAGCGTGGAGCCTTTCGCGTCGGCGTAGATTTCGCCCATGTCGGCGTTCTGCACCGTGACCCAGGCAGGCAGCGGTGCCGCGCGCTCCAGCACTGCGGCACGCCAGCCGCCGTCCTCCGCGCCGTCACCGAAACTGTCGCCGGGACGCAGGTCACGCCGGCTCAGGTACACCGGTCGCCCTTGATAAGTCCATTGCCGCGGACCGTCATCGCGATCGATGGGCCGCCAGTCGCCGAGCGGATTGGCCAGCAGCGGCGCAGCCAGCGGCTGCCAGCGACGCAGACAATCACCGCTGCAGCGCGGCCGGGCGGGTTCTGCGTCGCGCGGCTTCTCCTCGTCGCTCCAGTACAGCGTGAGCCCGCGGGCGTCGACCAGCACGCGACCGAGATGGATCGAACGGACCGCAACGCCCGGCGGCGTGCGCACCGGAATCCGCGCCACGCTCCAGGCCTGGCCGACGCGATCGCCGAGCGCCACCCGCGGCGCGGCGTCCTTGGCGAAGGTGTAGAGCGGCTTGCCGCGGAACGTCCACTGGCTCTTGCCATCCGGCCGGGTGATCACCGCCCAATCGGTCGGCGGCGGCGCCGATGCGAGGGGTGGATTGCGCGCCTCGAGCGGCGGCCAGGCCTTGGCGCATTCCGCGACGCAGGTCGACACGTTGGGCTGGCTGTCGCGGGCGTAGGTGTAGAGAACGTGGCCGCGACCATCGAGCAGCACACTGCCCGCCGCATTACGTTCCACCTGGACGTCGCGCGGCACGGGGAGTGCCGCGCTGGCCGCGAGCGCCATGCCTGTCGGCAAAGCCGCCAGCGGCAAGGCACGCAGCGCGATGAGGAGCACGGCCAGCGCCGCGGACAGCGACCGTCGCATGCGCGCGGCTAGACCAGGATCTCGGTGATCGGCTTCGAGGTCTGCAGCGAGCCGGTGCCCCAGCGCTCGATCGGCAGACCCATCACCTGCATGGCGGTGAGCCCGATGCGCGAAACCGGATCGCCGCGACCGGCGACATGCAGCCCCGTCTTGATGCGTCCGCCGGCACGGCCGATGGTCATCACCGGGATGTTGTCGACTGCATGCACTTTCGCGTAGCTGGTCTCCGCATGCGCAAAGATCAGCGTGTTGTCGAGCAGGCTGCCGTTGCCCTCCTTCACCGCGCGGAAGATCTCGATGAAGCGGGCGAGCGACTCCATCACCCGGCAGTTGAACCAGAACGCCTCGGGCTGGTAGCCGAGTTTCTGGTCGACGGCCTCCTCGTGCGTCAGCGTGTGGTGCGTATACGCGGTACCGGGCCGGCGCAGGCTGGAGAGCGCATTGTTGAACGCCATGTTGAAGACGCGGGTCTGGTTGCAGGCAAGCGCCATCACCAGCAGCCGCGCCATCGCCTCGTGATTGCCCTGGGCGACCCCGATCTCGAGTCCGACCGGACCCTCCTGCGGCGCCTGTGGCTGGCGGCAGGCCTCGGTGATCGCCGGTTGCTGCTGCTGCAGCGCGAGCTGGGTCTCGAGCTGGCGGATGGAGGTGAAGTATTCGTCGAGCCGCGCCCGGTCGGCGGCGCCGATGCGGCGCTCGAGCCCGCGGCGCTGCTCGCGGATGCCGGACAGCACACTCTGCTGCAGCATGAGTTCGGGGTCAGGCTTGCCCGCCACCGCAGCGCCGTCACCGAAACCATCGCCGAACAAGCGGGTGTAGAGCGCCCGCGGCGAGACCTCACCGGCATTGCGCGTGTGCGTATTGCGGGCAGTGAAGGAGTCGCGCGGGTTGCCGGTGCAGCTCATGTCGATGGAGCGGAAGCGCGTGCCCGCGCCGATCGCGTCGGACACCAGCACATCGAGCGTCGGCGCCGGGATATCGCCAGGCAGCACCGGCGCGGTCGCGGTACGGGTCGCCACCCAGCCGGTGTGATGCACGTGGTTCGGCCGGCCATCGAGCGGCGAGTTGAAGTGGCCAAAATAATTGATGACGTCGAGGTGCGGGATCAGCGCCTTGCACTCCTCGAGGAACTCGATGCGATCGGTGCGCTCGCCGACCGCGTGCCCCGGCGTGTGGCCCATCGACCAGAACCAGGTACCGAAGCGCAGCGGCAGCGGTGCGCCGCTGGCGAGCGCCTCGCCGCTGTCGCTGAGGAAGCAGTCGAGGAATGGCAGGCTGACCGCGATCGCCGAACCGCCGAGCGTGCCACGCAGCACCTCGCGCCGGGTCATGGGCTTCTTGATCTGGAAGGTCATGAGCGGGACTCCTCCGATGGCCGTTGCGCCGTACGCAGCGCCGGCGCTGCAGCGGGTGGCTGGCCGACAGCCATGAAAGCTTCGCTGGTGGCGATGTCGCGAATCAAGCCCCGCAGACGGTAGCCGTCGCCGGCAAACCCATCCTCGAGCCAGTTGAGCAGTTTGCGCTCGCTGCGCAGGATCGGGCGGGCCACGGCGTAGGTGTAGGCGCGCCGCACCAGGCAGGCAGGCGCCGCCGGATCGTCGCGCAGCGCCGGCCCGAGCCCAGCAGAGTCGTTGAAACGGATGCCGTTGAGCTCGCCGCTGGTGTCGATCGGCACGCCGTCATCCAGCGAACGCTGCTGGCCGGCGCCGTCAAAGTTCTCGAGTGCGAGACCGAGCGGATCCATCAGCTTGTGGCAACCGGCACAGGACGGATCGGTCGAGTGGCGCAGCAGCCGTTCGCGGGCGGTCTTGCCCGGCGAGGCGGGATCGTTGAACAGGTCGAAATTGACGTTGCCCGGCGGGTCGGGCACGCGTTGGCAGAGCAGCAGTTCGCGGACGGCTTTGCCGCGTAGCGTCGGCGAGCTCTTGCCCGGATGCGAGTGCAGGGCAACGAAACTGACCTGCGTCTGAATGCCGGCACGCGGATCATCCTCCGCAAACTCGAACGGCACCCAACCGCCGCTCGGCGCCGCAGCGGGCACACGGTAGACGAGGCCGAGCGGCCCGCTCATGAAAGTCCGCCGCGTGGTGAAGATGTCGCGGTAGTCCTCGTCGCGCACCAGCAGCATGTCGGTCAGCGTGCGCAACACCTGCTCGCGGGCGTCATTGGCGACCGCCAAACTGAAGGCGGGGAACAGGTTCGGGTCCTTCTCGAGCGTCTGGAAATCATCGAGCGCGAGCATGTCCGTGAAGAACGCACGCATGCCGGTCTCGAAGCGCGTCGAGTCCAGCATCCGCTCGACCTGCCGCGCGACACCGCGCGCATCGTCGAGCCCGCCGTTGCCGGCCGCCTCGAGCAGGGCCTCGTCCGGCGCCGAGTTCCAAAGAAAAAGGCTCAGCCGCGTCGCCCGCGAATAGCCGTCGAGCTGCGGCTTGCCGTCCTTGCCGGGCACCGTGTCCTCGACCACGAACAGGAACTCGGGCGAGGCCAGCATCGCCTGCAGCGCGTGCGCGAGCCCGGCGTGGAAGTCGCCGTTCGCGCTCGCCGCAGCGGCGGCGATGCGTTCGTAGACCGCGAGATCCGCCGCCGACAGCGGGCGACGGAACAGGTGGCGACCGACACGGCCGAGGAACTGCCGCGCGCAGTCGGCATCGTGGGCGACGGGCGAACGCGGCCGGCAGGGCACCAGCAACTCGCGGTTGGCCGGCGCCACCACCTGCGTGGCGATCGAGCGCGCCAGCGCCACCTGACGCTCGACGCCCGAGGGCGTGAGGGTCGCGCGCCCCGCGCCGATCGCCAGCAGGCCCTCGACACGTACCACCGGATCGAAGCGACCGGCGACCTCGACCTGCTCGCCGAAGAGATCGCGGATGATGTTGCGGTACTGCGCCTCGCTCAGCAGACGGAAGGAGGGCGGGCCACCGCGCGTAGCGGGTTCGCGGCTGCCGCAACCGGCGAGCAGCAGCACGACCGCCGTCGCGCAGAGCAGCGCGAGCGGGCTGCGCCAGCGGATCATTGCGTCACCTCCGCAGTCAGCGCGGTCTGCGGATGGATCACGAAGGCGGGCAGCGCATCGATGCGGAAGGCCGAGGAGATTGCGGTGCACTCGCCGGTGGCCGGGTCCGGATAGCCGTCGGCGAGCTGCCGCGCTGCGGTATGCAGCGCCGGACAACTCCAGTCGCCGGTGGCGATCAGGAACTCGATCTTGAGCATGTACTCCCACCACTTGTCGAAGTCGTAATAGCCGCCGACCACGCCATGCACCTTGCCGTCACTGGCCGGTGTCAGCGCGAGCTCCAAGCGCATGTCGCGCAGATCGAGCTCGGCATAGGCCGAGTTGCCGTAGAACGGCAGCTTGAGGTCGATCGGCGCGGTCTTCAGCACGCCGTTCTCGATGCGGCCGCGCGCGACCGCACCGTAACGCGGTTTGCCGTTGCCGGCATCGATGCGGTAACTCGCCCACGGCAGGATCCGCCCGGCGCTGTCGATCTGGAACGGATCGAGCGCCCGGTAGAACGCCACGCGCACATCCGGCGAGTTGCGCTCGTCGACCACGCCGCTGATCTCCATGAGGATCACGCCGCGCCCGCTGTTGCGACGCTCCTCGTTGCCGAAGGTGTCGAGCACGCCGTTGCGCCGCCAGCCATAGTGGCAGCCGAGCAGGCGGTACATCTGGTTGTCGACGCCGCGCTCGCCGCGCACGCCGACAAAGTTATCGTGTGCGCAGCTCTTCGGTGTCGCCTTGCCATCACTGCGGCCGTCGAGATCGAAGCCGTAGGCGACCTTGCCCTTGATGGTGCGCAGCGGCGGCTCCTTGATGACGCCCGGGTTCCAGCAGACATCCTCGCCCTGCGGCCCGCGGAACACCGACACGAAGCGCCGGTCGACGGGCTGCACGAGTCCGTTCTCGGTGAGCCGGTCCTTGTCGGCGCGCGACAGCGCGCGCCACCAGTGTTCGTCGTTGCCGATCGCCGGGCCCTCGGGACACTCGTCCATGAAACGCGATTCATAGATCGCGTTGTCGAAGTTCGCCACTACATAGGCGAGGGTGCGCGGCGGCGCGGATTTGCTGCCGCGCTGCGCCACGGCCTGCGCCATTGCAGTACGCGTCGTGGCCGCCGCACCGCGCGGCGCGGGCGATGCCGGTGCGGGCGGCGGCGGCACGGGCAGCGCTGCCAACTGCGCGGCGGTGAGCGGCACGCGCTGGATCTGGCCACGCAACTCGCCGGCGGGATAGCGCGCCGTCCGCAGATTGACGTACATGCGGCCCGCGAGCAGGTAGTCGAGCTGCGCCTCGGTGAGCACTGCGGAACCCTGCAGCGTTGCCGCCGGACCGCGCGGCGCAAGATCGATCTGCAC
>CAZIRD010000014.1:41906-44193 GCA_964541625.1 uncultured Acidibacter sp. | reverse complement strand
ATGAGCCTGCTGCGCCACCAGTCGTTTCGTGATCGCGATGGCAATGTGCTGTCCGCCCATCTGGCGAACGGCATCAACGTGGAGCGGACGCCCGCGGCGCGTGAGCAGGTTCTCGCGCGTACGCTGCATACCGTCAGCCGGGCGGGTGCGGCCTGTACGGTCGAGAAGACCTTCGTGTACATCGACCGGCGCCGCCACCAACTGTTCATGGTGCATCCGCCGCGTGACCGTTATCGCTGGCGTGAACTGACGCAGGAGTTCAGTCAGCTCACCGCCATGCTGCCGGGCGACCTGCGTACCGAGCTCAGCTATACGCGACTGGTGTTTGGCCTCGAGGAATTGCGCGAGAAGCTGGTGGCCCACGATCACAAGTTCGACGACCGCGCGGTCGAGCTCATGAAGGTGGCGCTGATCCACGAGCATCCGGTGTTGCTGTCCAAGCCGCGTTTGCGTCTCAGCCTCGATCGCGTCGTCTCTGCGGGTGCGTGTTTCCGCGCGGGCTATGACCATCATCCGAAGAGCTTCGAGTTGACGCTGGCGGCGCCGGAGCTTTTCTGCGCGGACGAGTCCGGGCTGCGGCGCTGGTCCGGGCGGGCGGGCCGCAACGATCTTTATCAGGGCGAGGCTCACGACTGGGTGAGTTTCCGGCGGATGCTGCCGAATCAGGCGGCGCTCGCCGACCTGCGCGCCTTCGTGCGGCGGCTCGACGCGAAGCCGCCGCCGACTGTCGAGGAAGTTCGTTCTCCGGCCTTCGTCGCCATGCTGGCGCGGTTGCCGCGCGGCTCGACCCTCTCCACGCAGGGCAAGAACGATCTCACGCGGCTTTCGGCCTGGGCCAGCCGGAACAATCTCGACAAGCTGCAGGACCAGTTGTTCGAGATCCGCTTCGGCAAGGAACTCGAAGATGACTGGTACCGCAACCGTGACGGTGACGACATCGACACCCTCTGGCAGGTGCTCAGGGCGCTGCCGCCCGATCATGTCGAGGGCAACGTCAAGTTGCGCGAGATCACCATGGCGACTGGGGGTGGCGGGGCCTACGACCCGACGACCAACGAAATCGAGATCGGTCGCGCCGAACTCGACGAATCGGATGAGACCCTGCAGGACACGATCCGCCATGAGATCGGCCATGCGGTGCATGCCAGCCGCAAGGACGAGATCGACGGCTGGTTATGGGAGCGCTGGGGCTGGCGCGAGTTCAAGGCGGGCGACGACAAGACACTCGATCAGTGGATCGATGTCATGGGCGGCTGGACTACGCTCGGCATCAGCACGGAGACGGACCGCATCGCGGTACGCGCCGCGATCCGTGAAGCGCTCGCCCCGGGCGAGAAATGGGGGCCGACCCGTCGACCCACGGTGCCTTCCAGCCACCCCTGGAGCCGGAAAGCGTTCCCGCCGCGCCTCGCCTATGAGCAGACCGGCAAGGAGTGGTACACGCGGCACGCGAAGTGGTACCGGGCGAACGGCTACGCGTTCTTCTTCAACTTCTGGTACGGCACGCTGATGGTGGTCAAGACCGACACCCTGAAGTTCATCCGCGAGTCGCGTCTCGATGAGTACTCGGCGCAGTCGCCGGCGGAATTCTTTGCCGAGCTCTATGCGCTCTACTACGACACCGATGACCGGCGGCGTCCGAAGATCCCCCGCGACGTGACGGCCTGGATGGAGAAGAACCTCGGCCGGGCGAATCCGCTGACGCCGCGGAAGAAGCGTCGTCGCTGACGGCGCGTGAAAAGTCTTGATACTGACCTCTGCGGGAAAGTTTCCCGTGTTAAGCCGTGTTAAGCCGTGTTAGTTTTTCCGGGTGATGCCGACTCCCGCTGCCGTCTTTCTTTCCTACACCTCAGCCGATCGCGAAGCCGCCGAACGCCTCTGCACCGGATTGCGCGCGGGCGGCGTCGAGGTCTGGTTCGATCGCAACGATCTTGTTAGCGGTGACGCCTGGGATCAGAAGATCCGTAGGCAAATAGCCGAGTGTGCGTTGTTCTTGCCGATCATCTCGGCCAACACCGAGACCCGTCTCGAGGGCTACTTCCGTCGCGAGTGGAAGCAGGCGGCCTTGCGTACCCACGACATGGCCGAAGAGAAGGCGTTCCTGCTGCCGGTGGTGATCGACGACACCCGCGATGCCGAGGCGCGGGTTCCGGCAGAGTTCAGGAGCGTGCAGTGGACCCGCCTGCGGCACGGTGAAGCGACGCCGGCGTTCACGGCGCAGGTCCAGCGGCTGCTGGGGCAGCCGAGTCCTGCGGCCAAGGTGGCCGAGCCCAAGGTGGCCGAGCCC
>CAZIRD010000014.1:0-41806 GCA_964541625.1 uncultured Acidibacter sp. | reverse complement strand
GCTGGGGCAGCCGAGTCCTGCGGCCAAGGTGGCCGAGCCCAAGGTGGCCGAGCCCGGGGTAGCTGAGCCCAGGGTGGCCTACACGGCGGCCGTTCCCCCCAAGCGAGCAGATACCGGCCGCAAACGTCGTCCGTCTCTGATGGTTGCGGCGCTCGGTGCGCTGGTCGTCGCAGCCGCCGCCTACTGGGTTGTTCGGCCCGGTGCGCCCGCAGAGCCGCCGCGGCTGGCCGTGTTCGGCTTCAATGCCGGCAGCGAGGATCAGCGCCGCGCACAGATCGCGGAGACGGCGACCACCGAGGTGTTCGATCTCTTGAGCGGACAGCAGGTGATGCTGGCCTCGCGCACGCAGACGGTCGGGGTAGCGAGCGACCAGCAGTTTGCCCGCGCCGAGTCGCTGGGCGCGCGTTTCCTGCTGAGCGGCGACATCAAGCCCGAGATCGGCAAGGCCGATTCAATCCGTGTGGCGATCCGCCTCGAGGATGCCGGCACGCGCTCCACGCTCTGGGAGGAGTCGTTCGCCGCCGAGGTCGCCGACCCGCAGGCGGTGGCGCTGCAGTCTGCGGCGCGCGCCGCCGATGCGGCGCTGTGTCTGCTCAGGCACTACCCCGTGCTCGCGAAGAGTGCGGCGGACAAGGATCTGCTCTCGCCACTCTCGATCTATTGCGGCGGCTGGCGCAGTGGGGGCACGCCGGAGTCAAGTCGGGCGCTGCAGCGCCTCGCCGAGCTCGCGCCGGACGATGGCGATATTCAGGCCAACCTTGCCTACAACCTGCTCGACCGGGCGCTCGTGGCCGCCAACGGCGGCCTGGATCCGTTGCTGCTCGGGCAGGCCGAGCAGATTTTCCGGCGCGCCGAGCGCTTGGCTCCGGAGAACTTCAACGTCGCGTTCGCGCGCTTCCGCTTTGCTGCCTTGAAATCCGCGCCGCTCGCCGAACTCGACGGCATCCTGCGGTCCGCCTTGCAGCGCGGTATGCCGCAACCCTGGGAGATCGACGGCTACCAGGTGGTGAACGGTTACCTCGCGCGTCTGCTGCTGAACGCCGGCCGACCCCAGGATGCTCTGCCGTTCGCGCGCATTGCCACCGAGACCGACCCGATCAGCGTGGCGCGGCGCTTCACCTATGCGATGGCTCTCGCGGACGCCAACAAGGTTGGCGCCGCCGAAGCCTTCGAGCAGTTCTATCTGCGCTGGTCGACGCCCTGGAAGGACGAGATCCTCATGGGTCGGGCGATCATCCAGGGCGCGGGCGATGCGCGTGCGCTGCTGGCGAACCCGCCGAAGTCGCTGCAGTCGCCTGCGCTGGAATGCTGGCGCGGTTTCAATGACGCCTTGCAGGCGGCCGGCGCACGCGAGCGTGCGAACGGGGTCGCACTGGTGAAGTCCTGTCTCGCGTCGGGAACCATCTCCGAGCAGTCGGCCTTGCCGTTGCTCGTGCGGCTCGGCGATCTTGATGCCGCCTTCGCGCTTGCCGAGACTCCCGCGCTGTCCCCCGCGGCGATCTTCAACGGCCTGAACCTGCTCGGCAGCCACGGTGTATTCTTTGATCACATCGTTGGTCCGATGCGTGCCGATCCGCGTTTCCTGCCGCTGATGGAAAAGTTTGGTCTGATGGACTACTGGCGCGCGACCCGGTCGAGGCCCGACGTCTGCCTTGCTGAGACCGCGCCGTTCTGCGCCGCACTCAAGGACACTGCGGTCAAAGGTTAGCGCTACGCTGCAACCAGCGCTTTTTCGAGCGCTGTGCGGATTTCCGGCGGTATCGGCACGGACTTGCCGCTCTCCCGTTCGACGAATACATGGGTGTAGGTGCCGAAGGCGGCGGCCTCGTCGGCATCCTGTTCGAACACGGCGACACCGTACTCCACCGAGCTCGTACCGATGCGGTTGACGCGGAATGCGGCGTCGATCCTCGCCGGGTAGGCGATCGGCCGACGGTAGTTGCAGGACGAGGCCACGATGAAGCCGACCACCGGCGAGCGGCCGATGTCGAGCACGCCATGCTCGAGCAGGTAATTGTTGGCGACCGTATCAAAGAAACTGTAGTACACGGCGTTGTTGACGTGCCGATAAGCGTCGTTGTCCATCCAGCGCGTCGTCATCGGCTGGAAATAGGCGTAGTCGCTGCGCCGTTGCCTGGGGTCGCTCATGGCGGTGGTCGCGGGCAGCCCGCGATCAGTAGGCCTGCTCGTAGATGGCGAGCGCATCGGGCTCGCTTACCACACGCGGGTTGTTGACCAGCAGCCGCTGCTGCAGCAGGGCCTCGGCGGCGAGTCGCGGCAGATCCTCGCGCGGGACGCCGCAGTCACGCAGCCGCGTGGCGATGCCGAGCTCGCCCGCGAGCGCGAGAAAATGCGTCGCCAGCCGCGCCGAGGCGGAAGCGTGGTCTGCAGCCTTGTCCGCGGTGATGGCGCCGCTGCCCGCTGTCTCGCCAAGCACCAGCGGCAGCAACTGCCGATAGAGGGGTTCGGCAGCCGGCTCGTTGAAGCGCAGCACATGCGGCAGCACCAATGAATTGCTGAGTCCGTGGGCGAGGTGGTAATTGCCGCCGAGCGGGTAGGCGAGGGCGTGTACGGCGGCCACCGGCGCATTGGCAAAGGCCTGGCCTGCGTACATCGCACCGAGGAGCATCGCGCCGCGAGCCTCGATGTCCTGCGGCGTGCTGACCGCGCGCCGGATGTGACCGGCGAGCAGGCGCAGCGCTTCGCGCGCCAGCATGTCCGAGAGCGGATTCTTGAGACGCAGGCTGGTGAACGCCTCGATGGCATGCACCATCGCATCGATGCCCGTGGCCGCCGTGACCGGGGCGGGCATGGAGAGCGTCAACTCCGGATCGAGGATCACCCGATCGGCGAGCAGCGTGCGGCTGACGACGCCCATCTTGGTGGTGGCGCCGGTCGTCACCACCGCGACCATCGTGACTTCGGAGCCGGTGCCCGCCGTGGTCGGAATCTGGATGAGCGGCAGGCGGCGCGAGCGTACGCGGTCGACGCCATACATCTCCTCGAGGGGCTGCTCGCCACAGAGCAGCACGGCGACGAGCTTGGCGGTGTCCATGCTGCTGCCGCCGCCGAAGCCGATCACGCCATCGCAGCCTGCGCGGCGGGCGAAATCGGTCGCGGCGAGCACTACCTCGGTCGGCGGGTCGGCGATGACGTCGGCGCAAACCGTGACGCCGATGCCGCTCGCGGCGAGGCTCGCGCACGCCGGTGAATGCATGTCGCGGGCGGCGATTCCGCCGTCGGTGACGAGCAGGGCGTGGCGGATGCCGAGTTGCGCGGCGATTGCACCGAGTTCACCGACGCTGCCGGCACCGAAAACGATGTCGCTGGTGGTGCTGAAGCGGACAGTCTGCGGACTCGGCATGCTCGATCTCCCCGTGGCTAGGACCGCGCGATGGGCGCGGGCCGTCGCACGTTACCGAAATCCCGCTGCGGCCGCAGGTCATGCTGCAGGTTGGCGCGCCGGCCGGTTGTGGTACGATTCGCGCCCTTTTTCGGGGTACGCGCCCGTAGCTCAGTTGGATAGAGCGCATGGCTACGAACCATGAGGTCGGGAGTTCGAATCTCTCCGGGCGCGCCACTCGCGAACAGGGTTTGATTTCGAAGTGATATCACTCTAATATCGACGCCATGGGTCCCGTCGGGGCCGTTTCCTGGAGCGTCGAACATGTCAGCGTCTGCTCTTTCCGCCGCGGCTCCGCGTTCTGCCAGCCGCGAAATCGAAACGTCGGTCGCCAGCGGTTGGGTCGTGTTGCCGCTCGTGCTGCTGTTGCTGGTTTGCGGCGTGGCCGTTCTGGTCGCCGGCATTACCCGCGACACGCCGGCGCTGATCGGGCTCGGCGTGCTGCTGCAGACGATTTTCCTGGTCTGCCTGTCCGGGTTCTTCACCCTGCAACCGAACGAGGCGCGGGTGCTGGTGCTGTTCGGCGACTACAAGGGCACCGTGCGTCGCGAGGGTTTTCACTTCGGTAATCCGTTCTATTCGAACGGTGGCAGCATGGCCGTTCCCGGCAAGGACGGGGCGAGCGTGACCATCCGGAAAAATCCGCGCAACAAGATCTCGCTGCGCTCGCGCAACCTGAACGGCGAGCGGCTCAAGGTCAACGACAAGCAGGGCAACCCGATCGAGATCGCCGCGGTGGTGGTCTGGCGGGTGCAGGACAGCGCGCAGGCGATGTTCGACGTCGATGATTACGAGGAATACGTGCGCATCCAGTCGGAGTCGGCGGTGCGACACCTGGGCAGCCAGTACGCCTATGACCATGGCGAGCAGCACGAAATCACGCTGCGCAGCGGCATGCACGAAGTGACCGAAGCGCTGCAGCAGGAACTGCAGTCGCGGTTGGCGAGGGCGGGCGTGGTGGTCGAGGAAGCGCGCCTGACGCATCTCGCCTATGCGCCCGAGGTCGCGCAGGCGATGTTGCGTCGGCAGCAGGCCGAGGCCGTGCTCGCCGCGCGGCAGAAAATCGTCCAGGGCGCGGTCGGCATGGTCGAGGCGGCGCTCGCCGCGCTGGCCGAGCGCAAGGTGGTCGAGCTCGACGCCGAGCGCAAGGCCGCGATGGTCAGCAACCTGTTGGTGGTGCTCTGCGGTGACTCGGAGGCCAAGCCCGTGATCAACACCGGCACCCTCTACGGCTGAGGCGACGGGCCACCGCGTGGCTGAACGCAAGTCCTTTCTGATGCGGATCGACCCGGCGCTCTGGCGCGAGCTGGAGCGTTGGGCCGCCGACGACTTGCGCAGCGTCAACGGACAGGTGGAATTCATCCTCCGGGAGGCCCTGCGCCGGCGCGGCGTCACCGGCACTGCGGAAGACAAGTCAGCGGCGGCGCCGCGCGACCCCGCAGCCGACGCATGAGTGACGGACGCGCCCATGGCTGGTTCGCGGTGGGTGTGCTGCTTGCCGCCTACTCGGTGTCCTTCCTCGATCGACAGCTGATCACGCTGCTCGTGCAGCCGATCAAGCTCGACCTCGGCATCAGCGATACGCAGATGGGTGTTTTGCAGGGGCCGGCGTTCGGTCTCTTCTACGCCACCATGGGTCTGCCGCTCGGCTGGCTCGCGGATCGGATGCACCGGGTGCGGCTGATGGCGGTGGCGATCGCGTTCTGGTCGCTCATGACGTTCCTCTCCGGCTATGCCGACGAATACTGGCAGTTGCTGCTTTGCCGCTTCGGCGTGGGCTTCGGCGAGGCGGCCTTGGTACCGGCCGCCGTGTCGCTGCTGGCGGATCTCTTCGCGCCGCAGCGTCGGGCGCTGCCGGTCAGCATTTTTACGGCAGGTCTCGCGGTGGGCGCAGGCCTCAGCCTGATCCTCGGTGGCCGACTGATCGCCTTCGCGGGCGAGGGTGCGGCGTCGCTGCCGCTGATCGGCGACTGGTTCGTCGGCCGCGAACCCTGGCAGGTGGTGTTCATACTGGCCGGGTTCGCGGGCCTTCCAGTGGCGATGCTGATGCTCTGTGTTCACGAACCGCGCAGCGCTGCGACCACCGCGAGCGCGACCGCAAGCGCGAGCGGCGAGGGCTGGCGCGAACTCGGTGCGGCCTTCCGCCACCTCGCGGCGGAGCGGGCGTTCTTCATGCCGATGCTGGCGTCGATGGCGGCGCTGTTCGTGATCAGTACCGCGGTGTCGGCATGGCTGCCTTCCGTCTTCATCCGCGATCATGGCTGGACACCCGTCGAAGTCGGCGCGCGGCTCGGTCCGGTGATCCTCGGCTGCGCGCTGCTCGGCAACCTGTTCGCGGGCCTGCTGTCGCGCCGGCTGGTCGCGCGCGGCATCGCCGATGCGACGCTGCGCACCATCCAATACGGCGCGCTCGCCATGGTGCCGCTCGCGGTGCTGGTCGGCTTCGGCCAGCCGCCGCTGATGGCGCTGTGGCTCGCCGGGGCGCTGTTCGCCGCCACCTCGGTCACCTTCAGCATCGCCTCGCTCGCCTTCGTCGAAGTGACGCCGTCACGCCTGCGCGGGCAGGTGGTTGCGATTTACCTGCTGCTCGCCAATTTCTTTGGTCTCGCCTTGGGGCCGCCCGGCGTGGGTCTGCTCACGGATGCCGGGTGGTCGGCGCTCGCCACGGTGGGCGCGGCGCTCGGTCTTGTCTGCCTGCTCGCCGGCCTGCCCGGCCTGCTCTGGCTGGGTCGCGCCCGCGGCGCCTTTGCGGCTGCAGCCGCACGCCAGGACTCGAGGGTCGGCCAAGCGTCAGATTAGGGTCGCGCTCAGGCCAGCGTGTGAAACACGCTCTGCACGTCCTCGTCCTGTTCGAGTTTGTCGATCAGCGCGAGGACCTCGGCGGCGTCGGTCTCGGACAATTCGGTGGGCGCCATCGGGATGTATTCGTGCTCGGCCTTGAGCGGCACGAGCTTGCGGGCCTCGAGGGCCTCCTGCACCTTGCCGAAGTCCTCGAAGGCACAGCGCACGACGAGTTCGGGCTCGCCCTTTTCGCCTGTGCTCTCGCCCATTTCCTCGAGTCCGTGGTCGATCAGGTACAACTCAAGGTCGTCCTGATCGAGGCCCTTCGGGTCGAGCCGGAAGACGCCCATCTTCTTGAACATGAAGGCGACGCTGCCGCTGGTGCCGAGGTTGCCGCCGTGCTTCTGGATGACGTTGCGGACGGTGGCGACGGTGCGCGTCGGATTGTCGGTCGCGGTCTCGACCAGCAGCGCCACGCCGTGCGGCGCATAGCCTTCGTAAATGACCGTGTCGTAGTGGGTGGCATCGCGGCCCGAGGCGCGCTTGATCGCCGCCTCGACCTTGTCCTTGGGCATGTTCACCGCGCGCGCGTTCTGCAGGATGCGGCGCAGTTGCGGGTTCGACTGGGGGTCGGGACCGGCGGACTTGACCGCCATGTTGATGTCCTTGGCGATGCGCGCGAACTGCTTTGCCATGCGGTTCCAGCGCGCAAACATCGTGTGCTTGCGGACTTCGAAGATGCGTCCCATGGCGCGTATGGTAACCGCCGCCGCGCCGCGAGCGCTATCATCTGCAGTCATGACAGCCCGCAATCTTCTCGGCGATCTTTATCGGCCCACGCATGACGAGGCGGCACGCCAGCGCTTCGTTGGCGTACTCAAGGGTTATGCCAACGGCGCGCTCGAGCAGCAGTTGGCGACGCGTTACACACGGCAACTGCTGCCGCAGTTCCGCGTGGCGAGCGGCCGCGAGCAGCCTGCCGATCGCGACGAGGCGCGACCCTTGTTCGAGTCCGACGAGCTCTTCCAGATCTGGGGCTCGATGGTCTACGCCTCGCAGGGTTTGATGTGGCAAAGCGTCGGCGAGACCTGCCGTCGCCTCGGGCCGGCGTTCGAGGCGCGAGCGCTGGAACTCACCCGCAGTCCGCGCGGCAGCCTCCTGCTCGACCCGTCGCTGACGATTCCGCAGCCGATCGCGGGCGTCGAGATCCACCGACAGCCCGGTGGCTACTTTCATGAGTCTTCGGGCGAGGACCTGCATGCCGCGCTGCAGTACTTCGGCACGCTGGAGTTGTACCGGGCCGCCAAGGGCCTGACGGCGAACGCGCCGGTGGGCGAGCCCGGCATTGGCCGCTACATCGCCGCGGTCGTGCGCAAACGCTTTCCCGACCTCGCACCGCGCCGCATCCTCGACCTCGGTTGCGGTCCGGGTGTCGAGACCATCGCCTATCAGGAAGCCTTTCCGCAGGCCGAGGTCCACGGACTCGACCTGTCAGCGCCGTTTCTGCGCTTTGCGCACGCCTGGGCGGAGGGCAGGGGTATGGCACTGCACTTCAGGCAGGCCGATGCGCAGACGACCGGCTACCCGGACGGGCATTTCGACCTGATCGTCTCGCACATTCTTTTTCATGAGACCTGGCACGATCTCGTGCCGCGTATCTTTGCCGAGGCACGTCGCCTGCTCGCGCCGGGCGGCGTGTTCCTCAACGCCGACGTGCCCTACCAGCCGTCGCGCATGCCGATCCCGAAGCAGGTCACCAACGACTGGCAGGTGCGCAACAACGGCGAGCCGTTCTGGACCGGCTTTGCCGATACCGACGTCGCCGCGCTGCTGCGCTCGGCCGGATTTCCGTCGTCGTCGATCGTTGCCGACTACGAGCCGCTCGGTGCCGGCCACTACTATTTCTTTGGCGGCCGCCGCGGAGCTGAGTCGTGAGCGGGGCGGCGACTGCGCAGCAGGCTGTGCCGACGCCGGCAACGCGGCCTATCGACGCCGCGACCTCGGGGCAGGAGCAGCCGCTCGGGGCCGCGGATCTGTCGCAGCTCGTCGCGGTGACGCTGCGGCTCGCCATGGAACTCGGCGCGCTGCGCGAGCGCCAGCGCACGCAGGAGGCGCTGCTGGTGGCCAATGGGCTGCTGCCGGCGACGGCCATCGACGATTTCACGCCGGATGCCGTCGAGTTGCAGACGCGGCTTGCCGCACATCGAACGCTGATCGAGGCGCTGGCCGCCGATCTCGGCGTAGTCAAAGATCGGTGAGGGCGGTGATCTCCGCGGTTGGTCCGCGGTTGACGACGATTGCCTTGCTGCGCAGATAGCGGGCGATCCCCGCGGGGCCCATGCGCGAGCGGCCGAGGCCGCTGAAGCGGAAACCCTCCCACTCGAAATCGCTCACTACGCTCGACAGTGAGACGTCATCGATGCTGATGAAGCCGGCATCGAGGCGGCGGGCGATGGCCAGCGCCTCGTCCTCGCTGCCGGCGAAGACGTTGGCGCTGAGACCGTAGTCGCCGTCATTGGCCAGCGCGATGGCCTCATCCAGTGAATCGAAGGGCATTACCGGCATCACCGGGCCGAAGGTTTCCTCGCGCATCACGCGCATGGAGTGATCTACCGCGCTGAGCAGCGTCGGCTCGCACCACAGGCCGCCGCGCTCGACGATGCGCCCGCCGAATTCGCAGCGTGCGCCGCGGGCAAGCGCATCTTCGATGTGCTCGCGGACGATGCGCGCCTGATCGGCCATGATGAAAGGACCGATGTGGCCGTGCGGATCGTCGCAGGTGAGGCGTACCGCGGGCAGGCGGGCGCGCAGCCGCTCCAGCAGCGGCTGCAGCCGGGACCGCTCGACATACACCCGCTCCAGCGACTGGCAGGCCTGTCCGGTGGCGAGCACCGAGCCGCGCAATACGGCGGTTGCCGCGCGATCGAGATCGGCCGCCGCGGTGATGATCACGGCGTCCTTGCCGCCGAGTTCGAGGAAGGCCGGGATGAATCGGCGTGCGGCGTGCTCGGCGACGATCCGCCCGGTGCGAACGCTGCCGGTGAGCACGATGGCGTCGGCGTGATCGACGAGATCGGCGCCGGTACGCCCCGGGCCCAGCACCACGCGGGTAACTGCGGCGATCTCCGGGACGCTGGCGAGCAGCGCGGCGAGCGGCTGCGCATGCCGCGGGGTGATCTCGCTCGGCTTCAGCACCACGCCACAACCGGCGAGCAGCGCGGGCAGCGTGTCGATCATCGACAACACCACCGGGAAGTTCCACGGAGCGATCACGCCGACCACCGGCGCGGCAACCAGTTGCCGGCGTCCGAAGATGCCGGGGATCGAAGCGGGTCGCCAGTTGTCGGCCACCAGGACTTGCGGCGCGTTCGCAAGACCGAGCGCCACCATGCCCTGAACCGCGCCGAGTTCGATCGCGGCGATGCGCTGGCGACCGGTGTCCGCAGCGAGCGCCGCACGCAGCGCCTCGCCGTTGGCGGCGAACTCGCGCCCCAGTCGCGCGACGGCCTGAGAGCGGCCTTCGATGCCCAGCGCAGCCCAGGCGGGCTGCGCGGCGCGCACGGCGGCGCAGGCGGCGGCGACCTCGTCGCGTGAGCTGAACGCAAAGTGGTGGTCGACCTGTCCGGTCAGCGGATTGCGGGCACCCAGTGTTTCGGTATTCACGAGCATTCTCCTGACCCCGTCGGAGTCTACACTTGGCTGCATGGACATCACTGCCCTGCTGCGCCGCAAGGCGTTCTGGATCGTCGTCATCGGCCTGCTGCTCGCGGTTGTCCTCTGGCGCTGTTCGAGCGGCGGCAAGGCGGCGCCTGCCTACGTCACCGAGCCGCTCGCTCGCGGCGACATCGTCTCGCGCGTGAGTGCCTCAGGCAGTCTCTCGGCGGTGGTCACGGTGGAGGTGGGCAGCCAGGTGTCCGGGCGCATCCAGTCCTTGTTCGCCGATTTCAATTCCGTGGTCCGCAAGGGCGAGCGGATCGCGAAGATCGATCCGGCGCTGTTCGAGGCTGCGGTCGAGCAGGCGCAGGCCAACGTGGTGGCGGCACGCGGCAACCTCGCGCGCCTGCAGGCGCAGTCGGAGGAGTCCGCGCGACAGGCCCGGCGGGCGACGCAGCTCTTCGACCAGAAGATCGTCTCCGAGAACGATCGCGATGCCGCAGTCTCGAGTGCACGGGCCGCGGCTGCGGCCGTGCAGCAGGCCGAGGGGCAGTTGTCGCAGACGCTTGCGGCCTTGCGGCAGGCACAGACCAATCTGCGCTACACCGATATCGTCGCGCCGACCGACGGCATCGTGATCTCCCGTGCGGTCAACGTCGGCCAGACGGTTGCCGCCTCGTTGCAGGCGCCGGTCATCTTCACCATCGCGCAGGACTTGCGGGCAATGGAGGTGCACACCAACGTGGCCGAGTCCGATATCGGCCGGCTGCAGGCCGGGATGGCGGCGAGCTTCACGGTCGACGCCTATCCCAACGAACGCTTCACGGGACGGATCCGTGAGATCCGCAATGCGCCGCAGGTGGTACAGAACGTGGTCACCTACGATGCCGTGATCGACGTCGCCAACCCCGATCTGCGGCTGAAACCCGGGATGACGGC
The DNA here is from genome assembly GCA_964541625.1 of uncultured Acidibacter sp. Taxonomy (GTDB): domain Bacteria; phylum Pseudomonadota; class Gammaproteobacteria; order Steroidobacterales; family Steroidobacteraceae; genus UBA964. The sequence goes on along the minus strand of CAZIRD010000014.1, from coordinate 31,029 downwards.
GACCGTCGCCGTGATTGCCGATCGTCGCGCGGCGGTGCTGCGCGTGCCGAATGCCGCTTTACGCTTCCGGCCGGCTGGCGACGAGCCGCAGACGGGTGGTACCGCCGCCGGACGCCGCGCGGTGTTCGTGCTCGAGCAGGGGCGCTTGCAGCGGCGCGAGCTCACGGTCGGCCTCAGCGATGGCCGGTTCACCGAGGTGACTGGCGGCGGCTTGCGCGAGGGCGAGGTCGTCGTCACCGGCGCCGAGGGTGGCGCCGCGGGCGGTACGCAGCGCGGCATGCGCATGCGTATTCTTTGAGCGGCGGGGAACGGCGATCGTGGCCCTGCTCGAACTTCGCGGTGTCGCCAGGATCTACCGTTCCGGCGAACAGGAGTTCGCGGCCCTGCACGACATCGACCTCGACATCGAGCGCGGCGAGTTCGTGGCAGTGACGGGCTCCTCGGGCTCGGGGAAGTCGACGTTGATGAACATCCTCGGCTGTCTCGACACGCCGAGCCGTGGCAGCTACTGCATCGACGGCCGCGACGTCGCGCAGCTCTCGCGGGTCGAACTCGCCGCCATCCGCAACGAGTTCATCGGCTTCGTGTTCCAGAACTTCAATTTGCTGGCCCGTACCTCGGCGGCCGAGAACGTCGAGTTGCCGTTGGTCTATGCGCGGGTTCCGGCCGCGGAGCGGCGTCGTCGGGCGCTCGAGTCGCTCGAGCGCGTGGGCCTTGCCAACCGCGCCGGCCACCAGCCCTCGCAACTCTCCGGCGGGCAGCAGCAGCGGGTGGCGATCGCGCGCGCACTCGTCACGCGTCCGCCGCTGATCCTCGCCGACGAGCCGACCGGCAACCTCGACTCGCAGACCAGCCTCGAGATCATGAACCTGCTCTCGGAACTGCGCCGCTCGGGGATCACGGTGATCTTCGTCACCCATGAGCACGACATCGCGGCCTTCGCCGCCCGCTGCCTCAGTCTGCGCGATGGGGCGATCATCACGGACCAACGCCAATGATTTCACCGACCGAAACGCTGCGACTCGCGCTGCGTGCGCTGCGCCGCAATACGCTGCGTTCCATCCTCACCGCGCTCGGCATCATCATCGGCGTTGCCGCCGTGATCTGCATGGTGACGATCGGCGAGGGTGCGAAGAGCCGCATCCGCACACAGATCGAAGGTGCCGGCACGAATGTGATCCTCGTGTTCTCCGGCTCATCGACTTCAGGTGGCATGCGCGGCGGCATGGGTTCGCAGCCGACGATCACCTGGGATGACGTGCGCGCGATGCAGACCGAACTCTCGCTGGTGCGCGCCGCGGCGCCGCTCTCGCGGACCATGACGCAGGCCATTTCCGAAACCGATACCTGGACGACCACCGTCTACGGCACCACGCCCGATTACTTCGTGATCCGCAACTGGGCAGTACATCAGGGTGCGGGGCTCTCCGCGTCCGATCTCGCCGGCTCGACCAAGAGCGCGGTGATCGGCCAAACCGTCGCGGAAAAGTTGTTCGGCTCCGGTGCCGATCCGCTCGGACAGACCCTGCGTATCCGCAATGCGCCGTACACGGTCGTCGGCGTACTCGAGAAAAAGGGTCAGGGCGGCATGGGCGAGGATCAGGACGACGCCATTTTCGTTCCGGTGACTACCTTCCAGACGCGCATCCAGGGCGGACTCAGCCAGTTCGTGCGTGGTCCGGTCTACGTGAGCGCGATGACCAGCGAGTCCATCGAGGGCGCGCGCATGCAGATCGCCGATTTGCTGCGTGACCGGCATCGGCTGGGTGCCGAGGAGGACGATGACTTCAGCACCACTACCATGGCGGAAATGACGGGCGTGTTCACGAGCGCCATGCAGACGCTCACCAATCTGCTGGCGGCGATCGCCTTGGTGTCACTGGTGGTGGGCGGTATCGGCGTGATGAACATCATGCTGGTGTCGGTCACCGAGCGGACGCGCGAGATCGGCATACGCATGGCGGTCGGCGCGCAGCCCGCGGACATCCGCGCGCAGTTCCTGGTCGAGTCACTTACGCTTGCGGCGATCGGCGGTATCATCGGCATCGCACTCGGTTTGGGGATCGCCAAATTGGTGGCGGCGGCGTTCGGCTGGTCCATGCTGGCGCGCACCGATATCATCGTGCTCGCGATGTTCGTCAGTGCGGCGGTGGGCGTGGTCTTCGGTCTGTACCCGGCCTTGAAGGCCTCCAGGCTGGATCCCATCACCGCGCTGCGCTACGAGTGAATGTCGCGACCAGCGATCGACGAGCGTTACAGGAGCAGACATGGACTTCGAACTGAAGCAGCGCGGCCGCGCCTCGATGCATTTTCTTGCCGACCTCGCGGTGGGCGGCGCGCGCTTCAAATCGCGCATCGACGCCCATATCGCGGCTCATGGGCTCGACAATGACACCCTCGCTGACGATCTCGACGTGCGTCTGCAGCAGGTCGATGCGGTTTTGGCCGACTCGGCCGCGGCAGGCGCGCTGGCCGTGCTCACCGAGTACAGCGGCGTCAACCACGGACGGGTCGCTGCCGCGGCCTTCGACGAAGTGCGCGACGAACTCGAGCCGCGCCTGCAAGCCCTGATGCAGGGGCCGACGCGGATCGAACCCCTGCCCGGTGCGCAGCGGCCCGCCTATGCCGACGTCGCCTGGATCCATCGCACTACCGGCGGCTGGGATGGCCATGACTATCAGGGCTTCATCCACGGTGAACTCATCCACCGCGAGTATGTTGCCCGCACCTACCCTGGTGACATCTTTGCGCAGCGACGACAGATCCTCTCCGTGCTGCCGCGGCGCGACTACGGCCGCATCTTCGAGATCGGTACCAGCAGTGGCCACTACACGATGCAGCTCGCGGCGGAGTTTCCGCAGGCGGAGATCTGGGGCTGCGACACCTCGGTGCGCATGCTCGAGCAGGCGCAGCGGGCAGCCAACGAACGCGGTTTGCACTGGCGGCTGTTCACCGGTTCCGGCGAGGCCACTGGCCTGCCCGATGCCTGCGTCGATCTCGTCACGTCGTACATCGTGTTGCACGAAATCCCGGTGGAGGCGACGCGCGCGCAGATGGCCGAGGCCTTCCGCTTGCTGCGGCCGGGCGGTGACCTGCTGTTCACCGACGTCAGCCGTTATGCAGCCCTCGACAAGCGTGGCGTTCGCTGGGCGGAGTACAACGCCGTCAACGGCGGCGAGCCGTTCTGGCGCGAGGCGGCGAGCCTCGATCTCGGCGCGGCCGCGCGCGAGGCGGGCTTCGTCGATGTCCGCTCCGAGGGACTCCGCGGCGCGGTTTACCCGTGGTTCGTCTACGGCAGGAAGCCGGCGTGAGCGGCACGACGGAATGGGATCTCACGCGGCAGCTCACGCCGCATGACGCCGCGTTGCGCCGCGACCGCGCCGCGCAACTTGCGCTGACGCTCGCGCAGGAGTTGTGGGTGGTGAAGGATCGGCTGCTGGTGCTCGAGGCGGTGCTCTCGGCCGAAGGTCGCGACCTCCGCGACCTCGTCGACCGTTACCGGCCCGATGCCGCAACGCGTGCTGCGCTCGACGCCGAACGCAAGCGCTTCGTCAACGCGGTGCTGTCGGCGCTGGAGTCGCCGGGGGACCGCTCGCCGGTTTGACGTTGAAGCGGTCACTGCGCATCAGCGACTCTTCGGTGGCTTTGTTGAGCACGATGATGCTGATGCGCCGGTTCATCGGATTGCTCGGGTTTTCGGCGTCGAACATCGCGTACGACGACATGCCGACGACGCGAGCCACCTTGTCCACCGGCACGCCGCCTTCGGCCAGTACGCGCCGCGCCGCGTTGGCGCGGTCCGCCGACAGCTCCCAGTTCGTGTAGCGGGTACGTTCACCGCCGATGTACGGCGTATCGTCGGTGTGACCGGAAATGCTGATGCGGTTCGGTACCTGGACGAGCGACTGGCCGACCGCAAGCAGCAGTTCGCGCGTGTAACTCTTCATGGTCGTGCCGCTGAGGTCGAACATCGGCCGGTTCTGATCGTCGACGATCTGGATGCGCAAGCCTTCACTGGTGATATCCACCAGCAGCTGGTTCTTGAAACGCTGCAGATTGACATTGGCGTCGATCGCCTTCTGCAACTCGTCGCGGATCTGCTCGAACCGGCGCTTCTCGTCCACTTCTTCGGCGCCTGCCGTTGAGCGCAGTACCGTATCAGTGCCGTCCGCCTTGGGCGCCCCCGAGCCGGCCTCGGCGATCATCGCGGGTGCGGACGCACTGAGGCCGCCGCGCAGGTCAATGGGGCTTGTGCTTGCGCCGCCTGGGCCGTCCTGCCCGGGGGCTGGCATCGGCGCGGCGCCGCGCACCATGCTCGGATTCTTGAAGTAGTCGAAGATGGCGGTTTTTTGCTGATCGTTGGCCGAGGCCACCAGCCACATCACGAGGAAGAAGGCCATCAGGGCGGTGACGAAATCGGCGTAGGCTACTTTCCACGCGCCGCCATGGTGACCGCCTTCGACGACCTTCTTGCGCCGGATGATGATCGGGCGCGCATCTTTGCCGCCGTCTTTTTTTATGTGGGACTCAGCCATGCGGTCCGACCTCAGCCCTTGGGCGCGTCGGACTTCGGCTTGTTCTTGAGCGAGTCTTCGAGGTCAGTGAAGCTCGGTCGCACGTCGCTGAAGAGCAGTTTGCGGGCGAACTCGACCGCCACCTGTGGCGGATAGCCGCGGACGCTGGCGACCAGCGCCATCTTGACGACCTCGAAGGCCTTGCCTTCTTCCTGAGCGCGCAGGCGCATCGCCGAGGCGATCGGGCCGATGAGTCCGTAGGCGAGCAGGATGCCGAGGAAGGTGCCAACCAGTGCCGCGCCCACCTTTTCGCCGAGTTCCGCGCTGGTCGATTCCGCTACCGCCGCCATGGTGTTGACGATGCCGAGCACGGCCGCAACGATGCCGAAGCCCGGCAGACCGTCGGCAACCACCTGCACCGCATGCGACGGTTCGTGGGCTTCCTTGTGGTGGGTTTCGAGTTCGTAGTCGAGCAGCGACTCGAGTTCGTTCGGGTCGAGGTTGCCGCCCACCATCAGGCGTATGCAGTCGACGATGAACTCGATCATGTGGTGGTCTTCGAGGATCCTCGGGTACTTGGTGAAGATCTTGCTCTTGGCCGGGTCGGCAATGTCGTTTTCGATGGCCAGCAAGCCTTCCTTGCGCGACTTGACCAACAGGTCGAACACCAGCTTGAGCAACTCGACGTAGGTTTCGCGGTTGTACCGCAGCGGCTTGATGATGCCGACGGCACCGGCGAACGACGCCTTGACAACCTTGAGCGGGTTGCTGGTGATGAAGGCACCGAGTGCGGCACCGACGATGACCACCACCTCGGACGGATGCCAGAGCAGCAAAAGGTTGCCGCCCGCCATCAGGAAGCCGCCAATGACGGATGCGAGGACGACGACGGAACCGATGAGAGCGATCATTGGCGGAGCGACATGGGCTGCGGGTGCGACCAGTTTCCGAGGGTCAGGACTGACCAATCATGATAGACGACCGCTGCAGGTTGTCCATGCCCCCGCGACGGGTCAAACTCGACGCCCTCGGCTTGCGGTCCAGCGCCGCGGCTATACGGAGCACCACCGATGTTCGATTTCCTTGGCTATCTCTCGGCCCTGCCCTGGATGCTCGGCCTCGCGGCGATCGGCTGGCTGATCTCCCTGCCGCGTCGCAACGTGGACGTGGTCGACACCCTCTGGTCGCTGATGTTCCTGCTGGCGATCCTGGTTTATGCCGGCTTCCCGCCCGAGACCGTGCGTGGTCGGCTGCTCCTCGTGCTGGTGGCGATCTGGGCGCTGCGGCTCTCGGTGTACATCACTGCCCGCAACTGGGGTCACGGCGAGGATCGGCGCTATCAGGCGATCCGCGCGCGCAACCAGCCCGGCTTCGCGTTCAGCAGCCTGTACCGGGTGTTTGCCTTTCAGGCCGTGCTGGCCTGGGTTATTTCACTGCCGCTGCATGGCGCGCTCGCCAGTGATGCGCCGCTCGGGGCGCTCGACTACGCGGCGTTGGTGCTCTGGCTGGTCGGCTTCGCCTTCGAGGCCGGTGGCGACTGGCAGCTCGCGCGATTCAAGCGCGATCCGGCCAACGCCGGCAAGGTCATGGACCGGGGTTTCTGGCGCTACACCCGTCACCCCAACTACTTCGGCGACTTCGCCCAGTGGTGGGCGTTCTACCTGCTCGCCGTTGCCGGCGGTGCCTGGTGGAGTTTCATCGGCCCGCTGCTGATGAGTGTGCTGTTGCTACGCGTGTCGGGGGTGAAACTGCTCGAGCGGGACATCGGCGAGCGACGTCCCGACTACGCCGCATACATCCGTCGTACCAACGCCTTCTTCCCGGGGCCGCGCAAGGACTGACCGGGACATCCGCCCGTCGGCGCGGACTCAGGCCTCGTTCACGGTCTCAGCGGCGCGCGCGGCGCGCTTGCGCTCGTGCGGATCAAGGAAGCGCGTGCGCAGGCGGATCGACTCCGGCGTCACCTCGACGAGCTCGTCCTCGTTGATGAACTCCACCGCATATTCGAGGGTGAGCGGGATGGGCGGCGTGAGCAGCAGCGCGTCATCCTTGCCGGCGGCGCGGATGTTGGTGAGCTTCTTTTCACGGATCGGGTTGACGACGAGGTCGTTGTCGCGGCTGTGGATGCCGATGATCATGCCCTCGTAAACCTTCGAGCCGTGCTCGACGAACAGCCGTCCGCGCTCCTGCAGCGTGAACAGCGAATAGGCCACCGCCTCGCCGTTCTCGTTGCTGATCAGCACGCCGTTGTGCCGTTCCGGAATCTCGCCCTTCACCACATCGTAGCCGTCAAAGATATGGCTCATGAGACCCGTGCCGCGGGTCATGGTCATGAACTCGCCCTGGAAACCGATCAGGCCGCGCGCCGGAATGCGGTATTCCAGCCGCACGCGCCCGAGGCCGCGACCGGTTGGGTCACCTTCCACGGTCATGTCGAGCAACTCGCCGCGACGCGTGCCGAGCTCGGACATCACGCCGCCCTGGTAGCCTTCGTCGATGTCGATGGTCAGGGCTTCGAAGGGCTCCTGCACCACGCCGTCGACGATGCGCTTGAGCACCTGCGGCTTGCCGACGGCGAGTTCATAGCCCTCGCGGCGCATGTTCTCCACCAGGATGGTCAGGTGCAGCTCGCCGCGGCCGGAAACGCGGAACACGTCTGCATCCGCCGTCTCCTCGACGCGCAGCGCCACGTTGCTCTGCAGCTCGCGCATCAGGCGGTCGCGAATCTGTCGGCTGGTCACGAACTTGCCCTCGCGGCCGGCGAGCGGGGAAGTGTTGACCTGGAAGGTCATGGAGAGCGTCGGCTCGTCGACCTTGATCGGCGGCAGCCCCTCGGCGCGTTCCGGGTCGCAGAGCGTGACGCCGATGTTGACGCCCTCGATGCCGGTGACGGCGACGATGTCGCCCGCACTCGCTTCTTCGACCGGGAAGCGCTCAAGGCCGCGGAAGCTGAGGATCTGACCGATCTTGCCCTCGCCGCGGCTCTCGTCACCCCAGCTCAGCGCGACGTTGCGGCCGGCGCGCAGCGTGCCGCGGCGGATGCGGCCGATGCCGATGCGGCCGACGTAGGGGTTGTAGTCGAGCTGCGAGATCTGCAACTGCAGCGGCGCTGCGGCGTCGGTGGGCGGCGGCGGCGCATGCTGCAGGATGGCGTCATAGAGAGCGGTCATGTCGGTGGCGGGGCGCTCGAGGTCGGTGGTCGCCCAGCCCTGCAGCGCAGAGGCGTAGATGATCGGGAAGTCGAGCTGTGCATCGCTCGCGCCGAGCTTGTCGAACAGTTCGAAGGTGCGGTCGATCACCCAGTTCGGCCGCGAACCCGGACGGTCGACCTTGTTGATGACGACGATCGCCTTGTGACCGAGTGCCAGCGCTTTGCGGGTCACGAAGCGCGTCTGCGGCATCGGGCCTTCGACGGCATCGACCAGCAGCAGTACCGCATCGACCATGGAGAGCACGCGCTCCACCTCGCCGCCGAAGTCGGCGTGCCCCGGTGTGTCGACGATATTGATGCGCGTACCGCGGTACTCGATCGCGCAATTCTTGGCGAGGATGGTGATGCCGCGCTCGCGCTCGAGGTCGTTGGAGTCCATCACCCGCTCGGCGATGCGCTCATGCGCGGCGAAGGTACCGGACTGCTTGAGCAGGCAATCGACCAGGGTCGTCTTGCCGTGATCGACGTGGGCGATGATCGCGATGTTGCGGATGGCGCGGGCGGCGGGCATGGGATTTTCCGGGCGCTGCCGGGAGGAGCGCCAAAAGGGGCGCGGAGCGTACCAGAGCCACGCTGCGGTTGCGACCGGCAGCCGACCGGCAACCTGCTTCGGCGTACAATGCCGCGCCGGGGCCGTTTGGTGGCCTCGTGCCGATGTCCCTCGCGGACTGGTGTCCGCCCTCGCTCATCCTCAACAGGAGTGTTCCATGATCCAGCGTCGAACTTCCGTCGTCCTCGCCGCCGCGGCGCTTGCCGTGGTCGCGCTTGCGCAGTCCGCCATGGCCCAGGACGCGCGCGTCGCCCAGCAGGTCAAGCTGCGTCAGTCCGCCTACACCGTGCTCGGCGCGCAGATGGGGCAGATGGGTGCGATGGCCTCGGGTCGCGCGCCTTTTGACGCCGCCACCTTCCGCACCGCCGCCGAGCGTGCCGCGTTCATGGGCGCCTACGTCTCGGAGCTCTTTCCGGCCGGTTCGATCTCGCCGGCCAGCAAGGCCAAGGCTGAACTTTGGCAGCAGCAGGCCGATTTCCAGAAGCTGATGAAGGACATGCAGGCGAAGACCGCCGCGCTCGCGAATGTCGCCAAGGGTGGTGATCTCGAGGCGATCAAGCCCGCCTTCGGTGCAGCCGGCGCGAGCTGCAAGGCTTGCCACGACAAGTACAAGGCCGACTGAGGTCGGCTGCAGCGTGCTGCGACGATCCAACGGATCGATCCACTACGAGGTGTCGGGGCGCAACCACGCCCCGGCCCTCGTGCTGCTGCATCCGCTCGGTGCCAGCCTCGGCACATGGCAGCCGCAGCTGGCCGATTTCGAACGCTTCTTTCACGTGGTGCGCATCGACCTGCGCGGCCACGGCAAATCCCGCCTCGATGACGGTCCGCCGTCGCCCTGCAGCATGGCGGAGCTGGCCGCGGACGCGCTTGCGGTACTCGATGCGCTGCATATCGAGCGTGCCCACTGGTGCGGGGTGTCGATCGGTGGGGTGATTGCGCTGCAGGTGGCGGTGTCGGCGCCACGTCGCGTCCACCGCCTCGTGCTCGCCAACACCGGCGCGAGCTTCGCGCCTGCCAGCGACTGGGACACCCGCATCGAGACGGTGCGCACGCAAGGTCTCGAGCCGCTGCTCGCGGCGACGCCGGAGCGCTGGTTTTCGGCGGGATTCCGTGAGCGAGAGCCGGCTGCAGTCGCCGCCGTCGTCGAGTTGTTCGCGGCGACGCAGGCACGCGGCTACATCGAAGCCTGCACGGCGCTGCGCGACCTCGACCTCACGTCACAGCTCGGCGAGGTGCAGGCACCCACGCTGGTCATTGCCGGGGCGCGTGACACCCCCGCAAGCCTCGAGCGCGCCGAGCAACTGGCCGCGGGCATCGTCGGCGCCGATCTGCTCGTGCTCGATGCCGCGCATCTTTCGAATGTCGAGCAGGCGGAGGACTTCACCTCCGCCGTGGTCGACTTCCTGCGCGACTGAGCCGTCGCGGCAGGGTCTGCCCGCCGGATGCTTGATCCTCCTGCCGTCTACCTGCCGTTGTGGATTGCCGGAGCGATCCGCGGCCGCGTGCGTCGCGATATCGCCGAGGTACTGCGCGATCTGCCGGGTGTGGAGCCGGCCGAACTCGGCCTGCGAGTCATCGAGCGCGGCAGTTCACGCGCGGCGCGCAGCCGGGCGCTGCAGCAGCTCGCGCTGGCGCTGCGCCGCAGCGGTCTGATCGCCGACTGGCGCAATGAACTCTCGGCGCTGCTCGATGAAGACGGCGTCGAACTCGCCCGTTGCGAGCGCGGCGCTTTCCGTACCCTTGGCCTGCAGAACCGCGCGGTGCACGTCAACGGCTACCGGCCTGATGGTCGCATCTGGGTGGCGCGGCGCAGCGCGCTCAAGCGGGCCGACCCCGGCAAACTCGACAATCTCGCCGCGGGCGGCGTCGCCGCCGGCGAGTCGGCGCGGCGAACGGCGGTGCGCGAGGCCTGGGAAGAGGCGGGCGTGCCCGCAGCCCTTGCGCGGCGCGTGGATTTCCCGGGCATGGTGATCCGCAGTCTGCGCGAGACCACCTTCGGCATGCATGACGAACTCGTGATCGTCGCCGACCTCGATCTGCCGCAGGACTTCGAGCCGCTCGGTCGCGATGGCGAGGTCAGTGAATTCCTCTGCCTGAGCGTCGCCGAGGCCGAGGCCGCGCTGCAGCGCGGCGAATTCACGATCGAGGCGGGTCTTGCGCTGCGCGAGTCGCTGGAGCGGCGAGGCGTGGCAAGGCCTCGCCCGTCACCCGATGCGGGATCCATTCGCTGAGCGCACGCGCGCCGAGCGATTCGTAGAACTCACGCGCCGGCGTGTTCCAGTCGAGCACTGCCCACTCGAGCCGCGTGAGGCCCTGCTCGACGCAGCGCCGCGCGAGATGGGCGAGCAGCGCCTTGCCGGCGCCGCGGCCGCGGAACGCAGGGCGGACGTAGAGGTCCTCGAGATAGATGCCGTGGCGACCGCGGAAGGTCGAGAAGTTGTAGAACCAGAGCGCGAAGCCGATGGTCTCGACGCCGCCGTCCGCGTGCCATTCGGCGATGTCGCTGAACACCCGCGGCGCCGCGCTGAACAGCGCTACCTCGAGCGCCGCCGGCGTCGCATCCACCTGGTCGAGCAGTTGTTCGTAGTCGGCGAGCTCGCGGATCAGTTCGAGCAGGGTAGGCAGGTCTTCGCGACGTGCCGGGCGCAAGTGCAGCATGGAGTCCTCGTCGGGCGATCCCGCGACATATAATCCGATCGGTTCAAGCGCATTCTCGCACGGGTTTTTCACGGAGTTCGACATGCAGATCAAAGGCGGCACGGCGGTGATCACGGGCGGCGGTCGGGGCATCGGTCGCGAGCTGGCAAAAGGCTTCGCAGCGGCGGGCGCCAATGTGGCGCTGTTCGACCTCAATCAGGCTGACCTCGACGAGACGGTGCGCCAGTGCAGCGCGGCGGGTGTGACCGCGCGCGGCTACCTTGTCAACGTCACGCAGGAGGCCGCGGTAGTCGCGGGCATGGATGCCGTGGTCACCGACTTCGGCGGCATCGACGTCCTCATCAACAACGCCGGTATCGTCAAGGACGGGCTGCTCATCAAGGTCAAGGACGGCGCGGTGAGCGGCAAGATGACCCTCGAGCAGTGGCAGGCGGTCATCGACATCAATCTCACCGGCGTCTTCCTCTGCGGGCGTGAGGCGGCGGAGCGGATGGTGCGTCGGGGTCAGGGTGGCGTGATCATCAACATCTCGAGCGTCTCGCGCTACGGCAATCCCGGGCAGACAAACTACAGCGCCACCAAGGCCGGCGTCGCGGCGATGGCCGAGGTCTGGGCGAAGGAACTCGCCCGCTACGGCATCCGTGCCGGCGCCATCGCGCCGGGCTACACGCGCACCGACATCCTCGCGGCGATGCGGCCCGAGATTCTCGACAAGCTCACCGCGCAGGTGCCGCTGCGCCGGCTTGGCGATGCCGCCGAGATCGCCGCCGCGGCGCTGTTCATCGTCGCCAATGATTTCTTCACGGGACGCTGTATCGACGTCGACGGCGGCATGCGGCTCTGAGTCGCATCGCCATGCCCGTTCGTCTCGTCGCTTGCACGCTGCTGGTCCTTTCGGCGGTCTGGCCCGGCCGCGCTGCGGCGCTGACGGGCGACGCGCAAACGGCGGATGACTCGGCGCGGGTTGGCGCGGCGGCGTCGCAGCGCATCGCGGTGCTCGGTACCGGACGGGTGGGTGCGGCGCTCGGGCCGCGGCTCGCCGCGCTCGGCTACCGCGTGATCTACGGCACACGCGATCCCGCACGGCCCGAGGTCGCGGCGTTGCTGGCGCGCAGCGGCAGCGGGGCAGCTGCGGATACGCAGGCGGCAGCGGTCGCGGCCGCGCAGATCGTGCTGCTGGCGCTGCCGTGGAGCGTGACCGAGTCGACGCTGCGCGGGCTGGACCTCACGGACAAGTTGATCATTGATCCCACCAACGCGCTGCGGCTCGGCAGGGACGGGTTGATGGAAATGGCCGTCGAGACCTCGGCGGCCGAGCGCATCCAGGCGCTGGCGCCCGGTGCGCGGGTGGTCAAGGCCTTCAATACGCTGGGCGCCCATGTGATGGCCGATCCCGCGGCCGCAGCGGGACCGGTGACTGTGCCGGTCGCTGCCGATGACGCCGCAGCGAAAGCAGAGGTGATGCGGCTTGCGCGCGAACTCGGTTTCGAGACGCTGGATGCCGGGCCGCTGCGCCATGCGCGCCAGCTCGAAGGCATGGCCCTGATCTACATGGTGCCCTACCTGAAGGGACCCGCTGGCGCCGCTTTTGAATACCACCTGCGCCAAGGCACTGCGCCGCGCCGCAGTCAGGGCGTGCGACCGGCGCAGTAGGTCGGTTCAGTTCGCCGGTCGCAGCTGCGCGAGCAGTTCGGCCGGTTCCTGCAGGCGGTCGGTCTCGACGTCAGCGAGGCCATAGCCCCAGCTCGCGGCGAGGAAGCGCAGTCCGTTGCCGAGTGCGGCACGCCGATCGTCAGCCGAATCTCCCACCATCCAGGTCGTCGCCGTGGTCAGCGACTCGCGTTGCATGACCGCGCGGACCAGCGCGGTCTTGTCGACGGCCGCGGGCTCGAGCGCGTCGAGCGCGTAGATACCGCGGAAATGCCGCTGCCAGCCGAGATGATCAATGATCAGGCGCGTCGGGCGGATGCGTTTGTTGGTGACGATGTGGAGGGCAACGTCCGCCGCGCTCAGGGCCTCGAGCATGGCATCGACGCCGGGATACACATCGGTCTGCCGATAGCCCACCGAGTCGTACTCATCACGGTAGGCGGCGGCGAGCCGTTCGATCAGCGCCGGATCCGCCGAGCCGGCCAGCGTCGCCAGCGTGCGCGGCAGCGGTGGGCCGATCAGCGAGGGCGAGAGCGGCACGACCGGCTGTATACCCTGGCTCGCGAGCGCGCGACCGAGACCGGCGAGAATGCTGCGCGCCGAGTCGATCAGCGTACCGTCGAAGTCAAAAAGGATGGCCCGCGGGCCGTTCATGCGCCGGCTGCCGGACCGTCGGTGAACTGCAGCGCGGCGAGGCGCGCATACAGTTGGTTGGAGGCGATCAGTTCTTCGTGTCGACCGCTGGCGACGATGCGGCCCTGATCCATGACGATGATCCGGTCCGCCTTCAGCACCGTGGCGAGGCGGTGCGCGATGATGATGGTGGTCCGTGTCGCCATCAGCCGCTCGAGGGCCTGCTGCACCACCCGCTCGCTCTCGGCGTCGAGCGCACTCGTGGCCTCGTCGAGCAGCAGCAGCGGCGGATTCTTGAGGATGGCGCGGGCGATCGCGATCCGCTGGCGTTGACCACCGGAGAGCCGCGTGCCGCGTTCGCCGAGGAAGGTTTCGTAGCCTTCCGGCAGGGCGCGGATGAACTCATCCGCCGCCGCGGCGCGAGCGGCCTCCTCGACCTCGGCGTCAGTCGCGTCCGGCCGGCCAAAGCGGATGTTCTCGCGGGCGCTGGTGCCGAACAGCACGGTGTCCTGCGGCACGAGGCCGATGCGCCGGCGGATGGCGAGCGGGTCGGCCTTGGCGATGTCGACGCCATCGAGCAGCACCCGTCCCGACTGCGGGTCGTAGAACCGCAGCAGCAGCTGGAAGGTGGTGCTCTTGCCGGCGCCCGAGGGGCCGACGAAGGCCACGGTCTCGCCCGGGGAGATATCGAGCGCGAAACCGTCTAGCGCCGGAGTGTCCGGCCGGGACGGGTAATTGAAGCGCACCGTCTCGAAGCTTACGCGGCCCGCCTTGCTACCGGCGGTGACCTCCGGCAGAGCGAGCGGTGCGGGCGGCGCGACGATTGCGGGCGTTGCCTGCTGCAGTTCGACCAGACGCTCCATGGCGCCGGCTGCGCGCTGCACTTCGCTCCACATTTCGCTGAGCGAGGCGGCGGCGACGCCGGCATAGCCGGCGAACAACAGGAACTGCACGAGCTCGCCGCCGGACATTTCTTTGGAAAGTACCTGATGCGCGCCGAACCAGAGCACGATGGTGATCGCCGCGACCACCAGTGTGGTCGACAGCGCCGTCAGCCAAGCGCGCATCCGCGTGCGGACCACGGCGATGTCGAACGAAGCCTCGACGGCCTTGTCGTAGCGCCGGGTATTGAGGTCCTCGAGCGTGAACGCCTGCACGGTCTGGATCGCGTTCAGCGTCTCGCCGGCGAGACCGCTGGTGTCGGCGATACGATCCTGCGAGGAGCGCGACAGCTTGCGCAGTTTGCGGCCGAGCGAAATCACCGGGACGATCACGGCCGGCATGGCGATCACCATCAGCCCGAGCAGCATCACGCTGGTCACGGCCATCATCACGATCGAGCCGACCAGGTTGACCAGCGAGCGCAGCGCGATCGAGATGCCGACGCCCGAGATCGATTGCACGAGCGTGGTGTCGGTCGTCAGCCGCGAGAGTACTTCGCCGGTGCGGGTGACTTCGAAGAATTGCGGATCCATGCGGATGACGTTGCGATACACCGCCTCGCGGATATCGGCGACAACGCGCTCGCCGAGCCAGGTGACGAGATAGAAGCGCATGGCGGCAAAGCCGCCGAACAGCACGGCAACGCCGAGGAAGGCGACGAAGTAGCCGTTGATGGTTTCGGCGCTGCCGGCGTTCATGCCCTTGTCGACGAGTTGCGAGAGCGCGACTGGCAGCGCGAGCATCGAACCCGAGGCGAGCAGCAGCGAGACCATCGCCCAGCCGAGAACGCGACGGTAAGGCCGCAGGTAGGGCCAGAGCGCAGCGAGCGGTTTGACGGATTTGGCCTTGGGGCGTTCGGCTTGCGAGGTGTCTGCCATGTCCCATTGTACGCCGGCCACCCGACCGGCTCGCGGGCAGGGCTGGCGCGTCGCCTCAGTGCGCGCGCCGTCGTTCAGCCGCCGCCTTCAGTCGCTGCGCTCAGTCGTCGCAGCGCAGGATCAGTTTGCCGGTGGTGGTGCCTGACTGGATCGCGGTGAGTGCGTCGGGCGCGGCGGTAAAGTCGAAACTGCCGCCGATATGCGGCCTGTCCGGGATCAGTTCCAGCGTGGCCCGCATCGTTGCCGGCAGCCTCGCGGCCTGCTCCCACAGCCAGATGAGATTGAAGGCGAGCAGTCCGCGGTTCTGCGGGATCATCGCCAGCGGGTCGAGTCGCGGGCGACGCAGGTATTGCCAGGCGAGCTTGAGGAAGTTCGGCCGCGAACCGCCGGCCATGAAGTCGGCGGCGCCGTAGAGCACGTAGCGGCCCTCGGCGGCGAGACGCTCGAAGGCCGGGCGGAAGTACTCGCCGTAGACCGCATCGAGCACGAGATCGAAGCCATTGGCGCCGAGGGCGGCGAGCGCCCGGTCGAGTTGCGGCGCGAAGTCGCGGTCGCGAATCACGATGTTGGCGGGATCGATGCCGACTTGCCGCGCCAGCCAGTCGCGCTTAGCCGCGCTGCCGACCACACCAACTGGTCGCGCGCCGAGTCCGCGCAAGGCCTGCAGCGCATTGAGGCCCACACCACCCGCTGCCGACTGCACGAGCACCACCGAGTCGCGCCGGGCGTTGCCGAGCGGTACGAGACCGTACCAGGCCGTCAGGGCCTGCACGGGGTACGCGGCGGCCTCTGCCATCGTCCAGCCCGCGGGCACCGGCCAGAGCGTGCGGGCGTCGGCGTTGAGGCGGGTCGCGTAGCCGCCGAAGCGGGTGAGCACAATCACCGCATCACCCTCCCGCCAGCCAGAGACATCGGCGCCGAGGCGACGGATGCGCCCCGCGCATTCGAGTCCGGGTACAAAACTGCCCTGCGGAGTCGCCGAATAGAGCCCCAGACAGGCGAACACGTCGGCGAAATTGACGCCAACCGCTTCGACTTCGACCTGAACTTCGCCAGCTGCCGGCGCTGCGAGGGCTTCTTCGACGAGGCTCAGCCGGGCAAGCGAGCCGGCGCGGGGCAGACGCCAGATGCGGCGACGGGTCTCGTCAGGGCTGCGGTTCCGCGACATTCGACCGAGCATACTGCGAGGGCAGTACACCGGTGTAGCGACGGAACATCCGGGCAAAGTAGGAGCCGTCGTGGAAGCCGACGGCGTAGGCGATCTCGGTCACGGGCATCGAGCCTTCGCGCAAGCGCTCGCAGGCGGCGATGATGCGGTAACGCAGCAGGTACTCGCGAAAGGTGATGCCGAACACGGCATGAAAACTGCGACTGAACTGGAAGCGGCTGAGTCCGCAGTAACTGGCAATGTCACGCGCCGGAAACTTTTCGGGGTAGTGTTCGCGGACGAAGTCCGGCGCTTTGAGTACTCCGGCATGCATTGGCGGCACGGTGGCCGCGGCTGCGGTAGCCTGCTCCAGAGAGGGCAGAGCTATCGACTTGGGCGCTTGACCCCGCTCGACTTCCAACAGCATCGCTTGCTCGCGCTCCGGGGGAACATCCTACGCTTAGGATGAATCGAGCATAGGTATATGCGCGGATGGAGTTCGTTAAATCCTCGTAATTTTCACTCCAAGGACTTGCACTGCGGCAGTTTTTTATCTCGCGTTAGCCGAGGAGTCCGAAGCCGCGCCGCGTGGCGATGGGCTAAGATTCCGCCATGGAAAAGGAACAGCCGGAAGGCACCACCAGTTTCGATGCCGCCTTCACCGATGCGGTGAATCTCGGCAACCAGATCGCCGACCGGGACAAGGAAGCGGACCTTTGGGACATCGCCGACGGGCTGCTCGCCGGCGCAATCCAGTACTGGCTTTACTCGCGCCAGCCCTGCAGCGACCCGCGCTGCGTGGAATGCCTGCCGGTGAGTACCGCCGAGGGCCGGATGGCGGAATTGCAGCGGCTGATCCGCCAGCTCTCCGAGGAGAGCGAGTACTACCACAGCCCCAACGACACCAACGTCGGCCGCGCCTGAAGCGCGGTCGGCCGTCAGCGCGGTCGGCCGTCAGCGTGCGACGTCCTCGAGCGCGGCCTCGAGGATGGCGAGGCCCTCGGCCAGCTCGGCGTCGGGAATGGTCAGCGGCATGAGGAAGCGGATCACGTTCGCGTAGATTCCGCAGGACAGCAGCACCAACCCGCGCCGCCCGGCAGCCTGCACGAGGGACTTGGTGAGTTCGGCGTCCGGGGCGTCCGGCCGGCGATCCTTGACGAGTTCCATGGCGACCATGGCGCCGAGACCGCGGACCTCGCCGATGCAGGGCCAGCGCGACTGCAGGTCGCGAAGTCGGGCGACTACTGCCGCGCCAACGCGCTCGGCGCGCGCGCAAAGCTGCTCTGATTCGATGACCTCGAGCACGGCGAGCCCCGCCGCGCAGCCGAGCGGTGAGCCGGCATAGGTGCCGCCGAGACCGCCCGGGGGTGGGGAATCCATGATCGCCGCCTTGCCGGTGACCGCGGCAATCGGCACGCCGCCGGCAAGACTCTTGGCAATAGTGACGAGATCGGGTTCGACGCCCGAGTGCTCGATGGCGAACATCCGTCCGGTACGCGCGAAGCCGGTCTGGATCTCGTCGATGATGAGCACGATGCCGTGCCGATCGCAGAGCGCGCGCAGTGCCCGCAGGAATTCGGCGGGAGCGACATAGAAGCCGCCTTCGCCCTGCACCGGCTCGACGATGATCGCGGCCACGCGTTCAGGGTCGACGTCAGCCTTGAAGAGCTGCTCGATCGCTGCCAGCGACTGCGCGGTGCTGATGCCGTGGTAGTCGATGGGGAAAGGCGCGTGGTAAACGTCGGGCAGCAGCGCGCCGAAGCCGGCTTTGTAGGGCTGGACCTTGCCGGTGAGGCTCATGCAGGCGAGCGTGCGGCCGTGGAATCCGCCGCCGAAGGCGATCACCGCGGAGCGTCGCGTGTGGTGGCGCGCAATCTTGATGGCGTTCTCGATCGCCTCGGCACCGGTAGTTAGGAAGATGGTTTTCTTTGGTCCGCTGCCCGGCACGAGCTCGTTGAGCCGCTCGGCGAGCGCCACGTAGCTCTCGTAGGGGGTGACCTGGAAGCAGGCGTGCGAGAGTTTGTCGAGTTGTGCAGCGATCGCGGCCTGCACGCGTGGGTGCAGGTGTCCGGTGTTGAGCACCGCAATGCCGCTCGCGAAGTCGATCAGCCGCCGGCCTTCGACGTCCCAGATTTCGGCGTTGCGGGCGCGCTCGGCGTACACCTGCAGCGAATTGCCGACGCCGCGCGGCACCGCCGCGGCGCGGCGACGGCTGAGGTCGGCATTGGTCGGCATGGGCTCAGGCCTTGCCGCTGGCCGGCTTGGCGGCGCCCGGAGTGGCGAGCTCCGCGGCGCGGTGGATCGCCGTGCGGATGCGTTGGTAGGTGCCGCAGCGGCAGAGGTTGCCGGACATCGCCGTGTCGATGTCGGCGTCGGTGGGCTTCGGTGTCTTCGCCAGCAGGGCGGCTGCCGACATGATCTGTCCCGATTGGCAGTAACCGCACTGCGGCACGTCGATTTCGATCCAGGCGCGCTGCACCGGGTGGCTGCGGTCGCTGGAGAGACCCTCGATGGTGGTGACCCGCTGGGCGCCGACGGCCGCGATCGGCGTCACGCAGGAGCGCACCGGCTCGCCGTCGAGATGCACCGTGCAGGCGCCACAGAGCGCCATACCGCAACCATATTTGGTGCCGGTGAGGCCGATGGTGTCGCGCAGCACCCAGAGCAGGGGTGTCTCAGGATCGACTTCGACTTCCAGATCTCGGCCATTGACGTTCAGCTTGATCACGATCGGCCTCCGGCGGACAAAAACGCCTCTGCTAGAATTTACCTGTTTCCGAGATATTTTCCGATAGAGCCGACGGAGTAGCCGCGTGTCAGAGACCATCCAGACAGAAGTCGTCATCGTCGGTGCCGGTCCCTGCGGGCTGTTCCAGGTCTTCGAACTCGGTTTACTGGGCATTCGCGCCCACCTGCTCGATTCGCTCAAGGCGCCGGGCGGCCAGTGCACCGAGCTCTACCCGGACAAGCCTATTTACGACATCCCGGCGCTGCCGGTCTGCGGAGCGCAGGAACTGGTCGATCGCCTGATGCAGCAGATCAAGCCGTTCGAGCCGGTGTTCCATCTCGGCGAGGAGGTCCTCGAGGTGACCCCGCGTGGCCGACGCTTTGAGGTCGTCACCTCGGCCGGCACGTGCTTTGATGCCGGCGCGATCGTCATCGCCGCGGGGGTGGGTTCCTTCCAGCCGCGCCGTCTCGGGGTGCCCGGCTGCGAGGCCTTCGAAGGCCGGCAACTGCATTACCGCGTCAAGGGCGCCGATGAGTATCGTCAGCAGCGGCTGGTGATCTTCGGCGGCGGCGACTCGGCGCTCGACTGGGCGATCGAGTTCGCGACCACCGCGCCGTCGCTGACGCTGGTGCACCGACGGCGGGAGTTCCGCGCGGCACCGGCATCGGTGGCGCGCATGCGCGAACTCGAGGCACAGGGCCGACTGCAGTTCATCGAGGGTCTTGCCGAGGCGGTGCTGAGCACGGGCGAGACGCTGAACGGCGTCCGTGTCAAAGCCACGGATGGCAGTCTGCACGATCTGCCGGCCGATCATGTGTTTGCATTCTTTGGGCTGCATCCCAAGCTCGGCCCGGTGGCCGAGTGGGGCATGGAACTCGAGCGCAAGGCGCTCAAGGTGGACACCGAAAAATTCCAGACCAGCGTACCCGGCATCTTTGCCGTGGGTGACATCAACACCTATCCCGGCAAGAAGAAACTGATCCTCTCCGGTTTCCATGAAGCCGCGCTCGCTGCCTTCGGCATCCAGTCCTGGCTCTACCCCGAGAAGAAACAGTTCCTGCAGTACACCACCACGAGCCCGGTGATGCAGAAGCGCCTGGGGGTGGCGGCCTCGTGAACGTCCGGGTCGTCGACCTGCTGCGGCAGTTCGACCTCGAGCGGCTCGAGGTCAACCTGTTCCGTGGCGAGAGTCGCGACATCGGCAGCCCGCAGGTCTACGGCGGGCAGGTGCTTGGTCAGGCGCTGATGGCCGCGTACCACACCATCGACGATCTCGAAGTGCATTCGCTGCACGCTTACTTTCTGCGCCGCGGTGACTTCAACCGGCCGATCGTCTACCAGGTCGATCGCAGCCGCGACGGCCACTCGTTTTCTTCGCGGCGGGTGATCGCCGTGCAAAACGGCGAGCAGATCTTCACCTGTGCGGCGTCCTTCCAGCGGCGCGAGCAGGGCCTCGAACACCAGTCGACCATGCCGGCGGTGCCGGCGCCCGAGAGTCTGCCGGACTGGAGCCGGCCGACGCCCGAGGTGGCGACGCGCTTGCCGGATCTGCTGCAACGCATGCTGACCCGCGAGCGACCCATCGAGCTGCGGCCGGTCGAGCCCGTCGACTTCCTGCGTCGTCAGGCCGGCTCGGCCGTCGAGCGGGTCTGGTTTCGTATCGCCGAGCCGCTGCCCGATGACGATCGCCTGCATCGCTGCCTGCTCGCCTACATGTCCGACTTCAACCTGCTGACGGCGGCCACGCGGCCGCATCAGGCGAGCTTCGAGATCGGCGAGCTGGTGATGGCGAGCATCGACCATGGCTTGTGGTTCCATCGCCCGTTCCGTGCCGACGAGTGGCTGCTCTACGACGTCGAGAGCACCAGCGCTTCGGGCGGTCGCGGCTTTGCGCGCGGCAGCATCTACAGCCGCGATGGCCGACTGGTGGCTAGCGCGGCGCAAGAGGGCTTGATCCGGGTGCGCCGTCTGCGCGAATCATAAGTATCTCAAGGGGGTTCTCATGAACGATCGAGCGAACGACGGGGCGGATCGGCGCACATTGCAGGGGCGTGCGGTACTGGTGAGGCGGACAAGGTTTTCTTCGGCAGCGGCGCTGCTCTCGGGCATGCTGCTGGCGACGGGCGCTGCGGCGCAGTCGGCAGCGGGCGCTTCGGCGCAGCCGGCGGCGGGCGCCGACGCAGCGGTGACGCAGTCGCCGGAGTACAAGCGCGGTCGTCTGCTCTTCATACAGTGCCGCGCCTGCCACGACCTGCAGCCGAATCCGGTCGAGAAGGTGGGTCCTCACCTCGGCGGTATCGTCGGCCGGCCGGCCGCGGCGGTCGCGGGCTTCAACTATTCGCCCGCGCTGCGGGCGGCGAAGATGTCCTGGGACAAGGCGGCGCTCGATCGCTGGATCGAAAAGCCGAGTGCGGTGATTCCGGGCAACATCATGGCCTTCGCCGGCGTGGCGAACCCGGCCGATCGCGCTGCGCTGCTGCGGTACATCGAGACCGAAAGCGCGCCGCGCTGACGCGGTGGTCGAGCCCCTGACGCGGCGGTCGCGGCGCTGACGCCGCGGTCAAGGTCGTGACGCAACGTTCAACGCAGCTGCGCGAGCTCCTCGCGCAGCACGGCGTTGAAGCGGGCCGGCTGTTCCATCATCAGGAAGTGCGCAGTGCCTTCCAGCTCGCGCAGCCGGAAGCCGGGCAGCAAGGCGCGGAGGCGCGCCTCATCGGTGCGGCTGCGGTCGGAGTTGATGGCAATCACCGGCACGTGCAGCTCGCGCAGCGCGCCGGCGCCATCCCAGGCGTTCAGTGCGCGCATCGAGGCGATGCCGACCCGCGGATTGCCCTGCGCCATGTCCTCGACGATCCAGCGGCGCAATGGCGGCTCGGCATCGGCGCGGAAAAAAGCGTTGTCGACGAATAGGCGGGTGTTGCCGGCAAAGTCCTTCTCGAACATCGCAAAGCGCGCGGCGGTATCGCCGGCGGGTGGCGGCGGCAGGCCTACTGTCGAGAACGTATCGACACCGATCACCGCGCGTACACGATCGCCGAGCAGCCTTGCCGCCTCGGCCGCCACAGGACCGCCCATCGAGTGACCGACCAGCACCACCGGTGCGCGAGTCGGCAGCGCCTCGACCACCCGCTGCACGTCCTCGCCAAAACTGCGCATGGAGTAGTCATCGCGGCCGTCCCCCGAGGCGCCATGGCCGGCAAGATCGAGCGTCAGCACGGCGTAGTCGTTCGTGAGCGCCGGCAGTTGCTCACGCCAGTAGCCGGAGTCGCAGGACCAGCCGTGCACCAGCACGACGAGCAGCTGATCATCAGCCGGCGAACCATGCAGAACGTAGTGGATGGGCACGTTGGCGGCTCCAGGGGTGGTCGTCGACGGGTTGCGAGCGGCGGCTGGGATCGCCTCGGCGTCCGCTGCCGCCGGCGTGATCGGCAGGAGCAGCCCGAGCGCGACGCCGAAAACCTGCAGCAGTCGTGTCATGTCAGGCCTCCAGCAGCATCCAGTGGTAGCGGTCCGGTGCGAAGAACGTGAAGCTGCGCCGCCCGAACTCGTCGCGGAGCACATCGCTGACGCCCGTCGCGCCGGTGCGCGACACTCGCTTGTGCATGGCTTCGATGTCATCCACCCGCCAGCAGTAGAGACTGTAGCCGAGCGAGCCCGCGCGCGAGAGGTGCAGGCGGTCATCAATGCGTGAGTTGGCGGCGAAGCGCACGCACTTGAGCTTGCCGGATCGCCGGTCGGCGAGGGCGTGCCCCGATGCGGGGTCGTCGAAGTCGACCATGTGGAAGCCTTCGCCGGGCTCGAGACCGAAGATGCGTCGCGAGCCGGTGGCATTCTCGTAGGGCGTGCGCTCATCGAGCATGCGGCGCAGGCCGAGCACACCGTCGTAGAAGTCGAGCACCCGAGGATCGTCATGCGCGATCATCAGGCCGAAATGGGTGTGCTGGCTGGTACGCAGCAGACTGGCAGGTTCGATCTCGCCGTAGCGCGGGCTCTCGTAGCCGAAGCGCTCAAAGAAAACCTGCCGATAGTGGGGCTGCAGCAGGACCATCTCGCGTACGCCGACCACCGGATCGCGGAACGGCTGCGAGCTGCGCGTGCCGCTCACCTCGCCGATCACTGCGAGCAGCGGCTCGATCAGGGTCAGCGGGGCCCCGCTCGCGCGCGCCCGCTCGGCATGATTGACGATGTTGAGTACGCTCGAGGTCACGCGCACGCCCCAGCGGGAGCCGATGCAGCGCAGGTTCTCGCCCAGGCCGAGCCCGGCATTCAGCGGTTGCTCCCACTGCATCAGCCTGACGAGACCGTGGTCCGCGTGACGATGCAGCAGTCGCAGCGAGCGTACCGCCGAGTCGACACCGTAGAGTGCTCTGGCGGACGCGGCGTCGAGTTCGCCCGTTTGACCGGCTGCGCAACCATAGGCAGCGAAATCCGCACGGGCTTCGTCGAGGTCAGGCACGCCGACGCAGACCTCATGCAGGCCACCGACGCAGCCCATCAGCCTGCCTCCAGCAATTCGAGTTCGTGTCCGTCCGGGTCGGCGATCATCGCGATGCGTCGGCCCCCGGGGCGTAGTGCCGCAGGTGCACGCAAGGTCGTGACGCCCGCCGAGACGAGGCCGGCATAGAACGCGTCGAGTCCGCTGATGGCGATGCCAACGTGGCCGCGCAAGGCGTTCGACGACGCGGCCTGCAACGGCCCACCATGCGGGGATTCGGCGGGCGACGGCGTCGGGCCGCCGGCCGCCGGCTCGTGCCAGAGTTCGAGCTGCATGGCCGCGGGGCCGGCAGCCGGATGGCCGAGGAATACCAGCGTGCGCGGGATCTCCGGGAAGGCGATGCGGCGAATCTCGACGAGACCGAAATGCCGGCGATAGAAAACCAGTGACCGCTCGAGATCGGCGACCGGCAGCATGGCGTGCAGCAGTTGCGGCGGGGCGTCAGCGGACACGCAGCACCTTGCCCGGGTTCATGATCCCGTTGGGATCGAAGCTGCGTTTCAGCTGGCGCATCAACTCGAGTTCAAGCGGCGGTGCGTAGCGTTCGAGCTCCTCGACTTTGAGACGACCGATGCCATGTTCGGCGCTGAAGCTGCCGCCAAGTTCGTGCACGAGATCGTGCAAGTGCCGGCGGATCTCGAGTTCGCGGGCAGCCAGACTGCCCACCGCCGCCTCCGTCGGCCTTGCGGTCTGGTTGAGGTTGAAGTGCAGGTTGCCATCGCCGACATGGCCGTAGCAGACGAGGTAGCCCTCCGGCACATGCGCCTCGAGCCAGGCACTGCTGCGCTCGATGAAACCGGCGAGTCGATCGATCGGCAGCGAGATGTCGTGTTTGAGGCTGGGTCCGTCGCGTCGCTGCGCTTCGGGGATACTTTCACGCAGTTGCCAGAAGTCGCGTCGCTCACGCTCCCCCTGGGCAAGCGCTGCGTCGGTGACGAGGCCGGCCTCGAGCGCCGCGCCCAGCGTGTCCTCGAGGCGCTGCGCGACCGGCTCGTCAGCCACAACGCTCGACAGTTCGCAGAGCACATGCCACGGCGAGTCGCCGGCGAGCGGCGAGCGCGTTCCGGGCAAGTGGCGCTGGACGAGTTCGATCGCCACCCGCGGGACGAGTTCGAAGGAGTTGACGAGATCGCCGCAGCGATCGCGCAGGATCGCAAGCAGTTCGACGGCCGCTGCGGGTGTCGGCACCGCAACGAATGCCGTGGCCGTCGCTCGCGGCGGCGGGAAGAGTTTCAGGCAGGCGGCGGTGATCACGCCGAGCGTGCCTTCGGCACCGATGAAAACATGGCGCAGATCGTAGCCGGTGTTGTCCTTGCGCAGGCCGCCGAGATTCGCGAGTACGCGGCCGTCAGCCAGCACCACCTCGAGACCGAGCACGAGATCGCGGGCCATGCCGTAGCGCACGACGTTGAGGCCGCCGGCATTGGTACCGAGGTTACCGCCGATCTGGCAGCTGCCTTCGGCGCCGAGACTGAGCGGGAAATGACGACCGGCGGCGGTGGCCGCCTGCTGCACGTCGGCGAGGATGCAACCCGCCTCGACCACCATGGAATCATTGAGTGGCTGCGTCGCGCGGATCCTGTTCATCCTGCGCAGCGAAAGTACGAGCTGGGTACCGCTGTCGTCGGGACTCGCCCCGCCGCAGTAGGAAGTATTGCCGCCCTGCGGCACGACACCGATCCGCAGCGCATTGCAGAAGGCGAGCAACTGCGACACCTCGGCGGTGCTGCGTGGCAGGGCGAGCGCCATGGCCTTGCCCGGATAGAGACGACGGTGATCGATGCTGACCGCGGCGAGCTGGCCGGGATCGGTGATGATCAGGTCGCTACCGAAACGGCCGTGCAGTTGCTGCAGCGGCGAGGCTGCTCCGCCCGGCATCATGGCGCGGCGGACAGCATCGCGGCGGGCAGGGTCACGGCGGCGATACCCGGCGGTGGCAGGCGGCATCCCGGCTTGGTGAGCAGCAGTTGCACGTCGCCGAGCTGGCGCTCTTCGAAGCCGCCCTCGCAGTAGCAGAGGTAGTACTCCCACAGGCGCACGAAGGAGTCCGGGTAGCCGAGGCTGCGGACCCGCTCGAGATTGCCAAAGAAATTGAGACGCCACTCGCGCAGCGTGCGTGCGTAGTGCGGGCCGATGTCCTCAAGGTGGAAGATCTTCAGGTCGGTGACACGGGTCAGCGAGCGGCTTATGGCCTCGACGCTCGGGATGAAGCTCCCCGGGAAGACGAAGCGCTGGATGTAGTCGACCGATTTGCGCGCTTGTTCGTAGAACTGGTCCTGCAGGGTGATCGCCTGCAGCAGCATCGCGCCATGCGGTTCGAGCAGCGTCGCGCACTTGGCGAGGTAGGTGTCGAGGTAGTCGGCGCCGACGGCCTCGATCATTTCGATGGACATTGCCTTGTCGTAGCGGCCGCGCAGATCGCGGTAGTCCTCGAGCAGCAGCGTGATGCGATCGCCGAGTCCGGCACGGGCGATTTTCTCGCGGGTGTAGTCGTGCTGCTCGCGCGAGATGGTCGTGGTCGTCACGTGGCAGCCGTAATGCGCGGCGGCATGCAGCGCGAGACCGCCCCAGCCGGTGCCGATCTCCACCACGCGATCACCAGGGCCGAGCCGAAGCTTCCGGCAGACGGCTTCGAACTTGGCGACCGAGGCCTGCTCGAGCGTGCTCGCCTCGCTCTCGAAGATCCCGCAGGAGTAGGCCATCGTCGGGTCGAGCATCAACTCGTAGAGCGCGTTGCCGAGGTCGTAATGCGCGGCAATGTTGCGGGCGCTGCCGCGGCGGCTGTTGCGGTTGAGGAAATGGAACGCCTTGAGCAGCGGCCGGCTGAGCAGCGACCAGCGGCTGTCCATGCCGTTCATCATGTCGCGGTTGACGACAAACAGGCGTACGAGTCCGGTCAAATCGTCGCAACGCCACAGGCCGCGGATATAGGCGTCGCCGGCACCCACCGTGCCGCCGAAGGCGGCGTCGGCGTAGAGCTGCGGGTGATCGATGTGCAGCGTGATGGTGAGATCGAGTCGTGGCGTGCGCTGGCCGAACTGGTGGCGGGTGCCGTCCGGCTCGATGATCCGCAGTTCGCCGTCGCGCAAGGTGGCGAACTGCCGCAGCAGCAGGCGCCGGCCAAGCGCCGCCAGCGGCGTGATGACGGCAGGCGCGCGGGGCTCGTTCATGCTGCGCTCGTTCATGCGCCGCTGCCGCCGCGGAGCTTGTCCGGATGGGTGAAGAACGGCGTGCGTTTGAGCAGCAGCCGCAATGCCTGCCAGTAGATGAGCGCGCTCACCTTGAGGGTAATAAGCGGAAATGCGGCGAGCGCACGCGCCAGCGATTTGCCGTCGAGGGGTTCGCGCCGCAGGGTGAGCGTGGCGTCGAACTGCGGTTGTCCGTCCTTCCAGTTCTCCATGTGCACCGAGAGTGTGTCTCCGGGCTCGGAAAATCGCCAGTCGTAGCGCATGTCCATGGGCAGGAACGGCGACACATGGAAGCGTTTGTCGAACTGCCAGCGCAGCCCCTGCGCGCCCACCCGTTCGGCATCGGCCACCTGCAGGACATAGGCGTGGCGTTCGTCCCAGGGCGTATTGGTGATCTCGGCGACGATCGTCTCGAGACGCGCGCCGCTGGCGTCGAAGACGTAGTAGAAACTCACCGGGTTGAAGTTCCAGCCGAATTGCCGCAGATGCGTCAGCAGGCGGATCGGACCGTTTGGTCTGCGGCCGGTTTCGGCCTCGATCCGATCGCGTACCGCCTGATCGAGCGGCACGCACGGGTCGCCGAGGAAATCGGCGCGGCGGAACCAGACGGGCGCCGGGCGTCGCACCGACCAGAACCAGCGGCGTGCAAATAGCCTCGGCAACTCGTCGAGGTCGAGGTAGCTGAGGTAGATGCGATAGCGGAAGGCGTTGCGCCGCGGCCCGAAGCGTCGGTGACGGATATGGCCGGTGTAGAGGCAACTCGCCGTCATGCACCCGTACCGGCACGGGCGAAATCTTCGAGTGCCCAAAGACCGCTGACCACACCGTCCTCGTGGAACCCATAGCGCCAGTACGCACCGCAGTAGGCGGTGCGCCGCACGCCGCTGATCTCGCCGCGGCGCGCCTGCGCGGCGACCGCCGCCGGTGTGTAGACCGGATGGTGGTAGGTGTAGCGACCGAGTACCTTCGCCGGGTCGATGTCGGCTTCCCGGTTGAGCGTGACCATGAACGTCTGGTCGGCGTCGATCGACTGCAGCACGTTCATGTCGTAGGTGAGCGCGACGCGGCCGCTGTCTGGATCGAGCAGGTGGTAGTTCCAGGCCGCCCTCGCCAGCGGCTTGCGCGGCAGCATCCGCCGGTCGGTGTGCAGCACCGCCGCGTTCTCCTGGTAAGGGAAGGCGCCGAGCACGTCGCGCTCGGCCTCGCTCGGATCGGCAAGCATGGCGAGCGCCTGATCGCTGTGGCAGGCGAAGAAGACGAAGTCGAAGCGTTCCTCCGCGGTCGATGCACCCGCCGCACCCGCCGCACCCGCAGCGCTGATCCATACGCCATCGGCCGCCCGGCGCACGCGCTGCACTGGTGTCGAGAGGCGGATACGCTCGGCGAAAGCCGCGGTGAGCCGGCGCACGTACTCGCGTGACCCGCCGCTGACGGTGCGCCAGGTGGGCCGGTTGTCGATGTTGAGGAAGCCATGTCGATCGAAGAAATCGACGAAGAACCGGGCCGGGAAGGCGAGCATACCGTCGCCGGTCGCCGACCAGATCGCCCGGCCCATTGGCACGATGTAGCGCTCGATGAAGGCCCGTGAGTAGCGGCCACGCTCGAGGTACTCGCCAAGCGTCAGCATGCCCTGCGGATCCGGGTGTCCGGCCGTGGCGGGCGGTGCGAGCAGCTCACGCGCTTCGCGGTTGAAGCGCAGAATGTCGGCGATCATGTGCAGGAAGCGCGGGTTCAGCAGGTTGCGCCGCTGTGCGAACAGCGAGTTGATCGACGTTCCGTTGTACTCGAGGCCGGTACGCTCGCAACGCAGCGAGAAACTCATGTTGGACCACTGCCAGCCGACGCCGAGTTCGTCGAGCAGGGCAATGAAATTCGGATAGGTCCAATCGTTGAAGACGATGAAGCCGGTGTCGATTGCGTAGTGGCGACCGCCGAGTTCGACGTCGCGCGTGGCTGTATGACCGCCGATGTAGTCGTTGGCCTCGAACAGCACGAGATCGTGCTCGCGGTGCAGCCGCCAGCCGACCGTCAGGCCGGCGATGCCGGTGCCGATGATGGCGATGCGGCTCACGGGTTGCTATGGCAGTCGATCGTCGCCCGCAGGCGCGGGCGACGGTGGCTCAGGCGAGGCGTCGCGGCGAGTGGTCGCGGATCGCGATCGGCACCGGTTTGAGGTCCCAGATGATGCCGAGCCAGGACATCAGCTTGAGTACGTAGTAAGTGATGTCGATTTCCCACCAGTAAAACCCCTGGCGCGTCGAACTCGGAAAGTGGTGGTGGTTGTTATGCCAGCCTTCGCCGAGCGTGATCAGCGCAAGCAACCAGTTGTTGCGGCTGGCGTCGCCCGTACGATAACGCTGACGGCCGAACACGTGCGAGAGCGAATTGATGGTGTAGGTGCCGTGGTAGCAGGCCACGGTGGAAATGAAAAATCCCCACACCAGCATCTGCCCGCCGCTGGTGCCGAGTTCCGGCGCGCCGTTTTCGAGCAGCATGCCGAGACCGAACATGCCGACGGCCAGCGCCACCGGCACGAGGATGTCGAAGCGGTCGAGCCAGCGCAGTTCGGGGAACTGCATGAGGTCACGTACTCGGGTCAGGTCGGGACTGAAGCCGCGGGCGGTGAGGAACCAGCCCATGTGCGAGCGCAGGAAGCCATGCTGTACCGGCGAGTGGGCGTCCTCGGGCTTGTCCGAGTGCGCGTGGTGATGTCGATGGTGCGCGGCCCACCAGAGCGGCCCTCGCTGCACGGCGGAGGCGCCGAGCAAGCCGAAAATGAATTGCCCGACGCGCGAGGTCTTGAACGAGCGGTGCGAGAAATAGCGGTGATAGAAGCCGGTGATCGCGAACATGCGCACGAAATAGGCCATCACGGCCACCGTCACCGCGACCGGACTCCAGCCGACCCAGATCACCCCGAGGCAGGTGGCATGCACGGCGATGAACGGCAGGATCCTCGCCCACTCGATGCGGTCAGGGATTTCTGCAGCCGACTTGCCGTCCGCCGGCGCGGTGACCGGACCGGTATCAAACCAGGCGATGAAGGCGCGCAGCCAGCGGCGCCAGAAGGGGAGGATTTGTGCGCTCATGTGTCTCGATTTCCTGACAGTCGAAAGATGCCAAAGCCCGTCCCCCAAGTAAACGTGCCGCGGACCTCGCGGTCCGCGGCACGGGGCCTCTTCCGGTCAGATCAGGCCGTGCTGACGCTTCAGCGCGTCGATGCGCTCGTCCAGCGGGGGGTGGCTGAGGAACAGGCGCTTCAGTCCGGTGGCGACGCCGGCATTGATGCCGAAGGCGGCCATCTGCTGCGGCAGACCCTCCGGCTGGTGGGCGCGCTTGAGCGCCTCCAGCGCACCGATCATCGACTGCGGGCTGGCGAGCAACGCACCGGCCGCATCGGCACGGAACTCCCGCTTGCGCGAGAACCAGGCGACGATGACGCTCGCCAGGATACCGAGCAGCACTTCACAGACCATGACGATCACGAAGTAGCCGATGCCACCGCCGTTTTCGTTCTTGAAGACCACCTTGTCGATGAAGTTGCCGATGACGCGGGCGAGGAAGATGACGAAGGTGTTGACCACGCCCTGAATGAGGGTGAGCGTGACCATGTCGCCGTTGGCGACGTGGCCGATCTCGTGACCGAGCACGGCCTCGACCTCCTCCTTGCGCATGCGCTGCAGCAAACCCGTGCTGACCGCAACCAGCGCCTTGTTCTTGTTGGCGCCGGTGGCGAAGGCGTTCGGCTCGGGGCTGTCGAAAATGCCGACTTCCGGCATGCCGATGCCCGCCTCGCCGGCCTGCCGGCGCACGGTGTCGACCAGCCAGTTCTCGATGTGGTCGCGCGGCTGCTCGATGATGCGCACGCCCATCATGCGCTTGGCGCTCCACTTCGACATGGCGAGCGAGATGAACGCGCCACCGAAGCCGAACACGGCTGCAAACACGAGCAGGCCGTAGGCGCTGCCGCCCTGAGCGGCGATGTACTGGTCGATGCCGAGCACTCGCATGACGACCGACAGCACCAGCACGACGGCCAGGTTGGTGATCAGGAACAGCACAATGCGTTTCATGGAAGTAGCGGGCTCCTCAAGCCGATAATGGGGAATTGGACTCAGTCTGACAGGCAAAGTTTCGCCGCGCGCAACAATTTAGCCAAGCGTACCGAACGAAGCCAGAGCTGGGGGTGTCCCCAGCGAATTCAAGGGCTTGACAGGATCAGAAGGGGGGCAGGAAGGCGCTCAGGAAGGGCTCAGGCGAGGGTCAGGACGCCAAGATAGGGGCTTTCGCTGCCGAGTTCGAAGCGGCTGCGGGCCACCCCCCCGGCAGCACTAACCTCCAGTTCGTACTCGCCGCTGCCTGGCGGCAGCTTGTCGAGCTTGAACTCGCCGAAGGTGTCGGTGGTGGTCCGGGCGATCTCCCGCCCATGCTG
>CAZIRD010000013.1:0-44369 GCA_964541625.1 uncultured Acidibacter sp. | reverse complement strand
TCAGCAATCCCTGTTGGCCTTCAATGACTTACACGTGTCACTAAGCTGTGTGTAAGAAAGTGTGCAAGTAAATATCGTGTGTTTGACAGGTGTTTTCTGTATCAAAAACACTTCCGCACGCAGAGCTTACCCAGCGCTCAAAGAAAGTGATCTGAGAGTCAATGTCTGGTTTTGACGCGTTTGATAATTAGTGGAGCGGTGGCTCGTTGTCGTTTAAACGACATTCGAAGAATTCTCGGCGAGTCTCGTCACCACAGTCATCAATCATCGGGCATCCTTATTTACTGCCCGACCAGTAAATTGCAATCACCGAATCGGTTGAGAGCTCGTCAGTACACTGATCGAACGTTTAAGAGGTCGCTACATGTCAACGCCGATTAAATTCTGACCCGGTTTACGCTTTGACCGCCGAAGTAATTTTGACCCACCCTCCCGTTAATCAGGTCGTCTGAGCGAGGTGGGCGTCAGCCCACCGAGTCAGACGAAACTCCCTGCTTAGTTCTCTGCTTTGGCGGAGTCGTGCCCGCCCGTTGCTTGTCCTTCATCCGGTAGCTCTCACCGCTGATTTGCACGATGTGCGCGTGATGCAGCAGCCGATCGAGGAGTGCAGCGGTCAAGGTCGTATCATCGGCGAGCGCTGTCGCCCATTGGGCAAAGGGCAGGTTGCTCGTGATGATGGTGCTGCTGCGCTCGTAGCGATGGGCGATGACCTGGAAGAAGAGGTTGGCTTCCTCGCGGCCGAAGGGCAGATAACCCAGCTCATCGACGACGAGGAGCTTGGGTCCGAGTACGGCGCGTGCCATGTACTCCTGTAGACGGCCGCGTGATCGCGCGGTGCCGAGTTGCAGCATCAGATCGGCCGCGCTGATGAAGCGAGTCTTGACGCCAGCCTGCGTCGCCTTCAGGGCATACGCGATGCCGAGATGCGTCTTGCCGACGCCCGAGGGCCCAAGCAACACGATGTTCTCTGCCCGCTCGATGAACGCGAGGGTCGCCAGTTGCTGTATCTGTGCCTTCGGGGCGCCGCTTGCGAAGCCGAAGTCATACTGCTCGATCGTTTTGATGGACGGCAGTGTCGCGAGCCGCAGCATCGTCTCGCGGACACGCTGATCGCGCGCGGTGACCTCGACCGAGAGCAGCCGCTCGAGGAACTCTGCCAGCGAGTGCTCGGTCCGCGCGGACTCATCGGCGATCGCGCTCCAGTTGGCGCCAACCTCCGAGAGGTGTAGTCGATCACACAGCAGCGCGATCCGCTCATGCACGAGGTTCATGAGGCCACCCGGAGTAACTGCTCATACACCGACAGCGGGTGCTGAAAGCTCTCGATCGGCGTCGGCACGCGGGAGGTGCGTCGTTGCACGACCGGTAGCGGCAGCACCGACAGCGGCAGTGGGCGCAGGTCTGCCCGCTCGAGAACCAGTTGCTCGGCGGGGATCTCGCCCGTCGTGGCGTGCAGTCGCCGGTTCGCCACCCGCTCGAGCCAGGGTCCAACATGGGCGTTGGCAGTCTCGACATCGAGGCTGATCCCCGCCTGCTTGAGCGTGGTGGCGAGCGGCAGGACGAAGCTCTCCTTGAGGTAGCGGTTGAACCGCTCGACCTTGCCCTTGGTCTTGGCTCGATACGGTCGGCACAGCCGCGGGACAAAGCCGTACTGCTCGGCGATCTGCAGCAGCTGCGGATGGAAGCGATGTTGCCCCGCGCCGTAGGCATCGCGCTCGATGACTACCGTCGCCGGGTTATCAAGCAACAGGTGTTGCGGCACGCCGCCAAAATACTCCAGCGCTGCGACGATGCAGCGCGACAACGTTGCGGCATCCTCGCGCTCGGTGAAGCGCACGAAACTCGCGCGGCTGAAACCGAGTGTGGCGACGAAGGCCAGTAGCGGTGACTGTCCGCGCCGAATGTGGGTGAAGTCCGCCTGCAACTGCTCCCCGGGCGCCGTCTCAAAACGCACGAGCGGGTCATCCTTCACCGGGCGAAGTGGGCGGATCATCGCCTTCAGCTGACTGATCCCGCCGCGATAACCTTGCTCCCGGATCTCCCGCAGCAGTACCGTCGCCGAGATCCACCGCGGGTGCGCCGCAGCAATCCGGCTCTCCAAATACGCACGATACGGATCGAGCTTGGTGACCCGCGGTAACCGCGGCCCATACCGACGAGGATGCGGATCACGCAGGTGCTCGCGCACCGTGTTCCGCGACACCCCAAGCTCCTTGGCAATCCCTCTGATGCTCTTGCCTTGCCGAGACAACACCCGAATCTCCACGCACTGCTCCTGGGTCAACATAGGCGGTCCCAAAACCGCCATCCTCGCCTAGGTGGGTCAGTTTTACTTCGGCGACCCGGGTCAGTTTTACATCGGCGTTAACACTTGAGCACCCCGCGTCCGGGAAAAGCGCTGCCTTTCCCAGAGGCCGCTTCACGAACCCAACGGCCGAGCACGTTCTCCCGATACCCAAATCCCGAGCAGCCTGGACAACCTTCACGCCATGCTCGCTCACCCGCTTCACCTCCTCGAGCTTGAACTCCCGAGTGAACATCCTTCGAGTACCCCTACCATACCTCCGAGACCATCTTCACACCTTATCTCGGTGTCTGGAATCTCGGGGGAACCCCGGACCTTGTCCGTGCACTCGAAGCACCACACCCGACGATCGATCTCGAGGTGGTGACGGACGTGGCGCTCAACCCGATCCGCGCCTTGAAGAGCCGCACCATCGACGTGGCGGTGATGCCGAAACGCACCCGTGATACGCGTCTGCTCAACGCGCCCTTGTATCGTGACGAGATGGTGGCTGTGGTTCCAAGAGGGCAGCTGCTTCCCTCGCGCGGATATGTCGAGATTCGCGACGTCGCCAATGAAACCTATGTTGCCAACAGCACCACAGCGGAGATCGGGCGCGAATTCACACGGCTGTTCGACCCGGCGGGGATTCGACCGAAGCGCGTCCTGCAAGCCGGCCACATTGAGGCAGTGCTTGGAGTAGTACGCGCGGGTGTCGGGGTGACCGTCAGCACCCGCAGTACAGCCATGCCTTTCATGGCGACCGGCGAGCTGGCATTGCTGCCTCTGACGGCTGCCGGACAATTCCTGACTTGGTTTGCAACCTTCTTCGCGACCGGAAGAGAGACTCACCCCGCCCGTGACGTTGTTACGACTCTCGCTCGAATCACGGCAGCATGATTCATGCGCAATATTCCTGGGCAACGGCTCGTTCTATCGTGAAGTAAGGCGTTATCAAAATAGGCCCTCGCGCCCCAAGTTTTCACGTTGCGGCGGTCTGAGCCCCTTCGAGATGCCGACGAATGAGCGCGATGCCGACCAGCGACAACATAAGTACCACGCTTATACCGACAAAAAACGGCGTCAGACCTTCGCCGAGACCTACGAGGAATCCGCCCCCGAACGCACTACCAATTGCGCCGAGTCGCGCCACTCCCGACGCCCAGCCAACCCCAGTCGAGCGCATCGCAGTGGGGTAAACATGCGCCGCCAGCGAGAAAAGCGAGGCTTGTAACCCGAGGATACAGGCACCGCACAAGCCGAGCAGCGTAATGAGCAACGCTGTCGGATAACCGGCGTCGCCAAGCAAACCCGTGACTAAGGTGCTGATGACGCCGCATGATGCGATCAAGAGCATCAGTCTTCGTGATCCGTGACGACCAAGAAAATAGGCAAGCCCGAGGGCGGCGATCACGCCCCCCAGATTGAAAAACAGCGCTCCCCGCAGCGCGATTGTCAGCGGCATCCCTGAATTTGCGAGTACGAGCGGGAGCCAGTTGAAGAACCCGTAAACGGCAAAGAGGCTAGTGATCATGGTCAGCCAGATCGCCAGAGTGTCACGCCGCCATCGAGACGCGAGCAGCGCAATGACCCCGCCGCCATTGGTCTGCTCCGCCTCTTCTCGCAGTATGAAATTATCGCTGCCGGAAAACTTTGCGGCAGGAGAGATCCGATTCAATATCGTCGCCAACCTCTCCGCGTTGCGCGAATCTCTGGCTAGGTAGCGCGGAGATTCAGGAAGGAAGAACACGCACGCGAATGCGATTAGCGCTGGCAATACACCTCCTGCCACGAGTGCACCACGCCAGCCATATACGGGGATGATACCCGCAGAGATTTGGGCGCCAATTACACCGCCGACTGGAACTCCTACGATGATCAGGGCGACCGCGACCTGCCTTACTCGTCGCGGGGAGTATTCGAGTATGAGGGTGGCGCAGTTTGGTAATAGGCCGCCGAAGCCCAGTCCGGCGATGAATCGCCAGATCGTCAGCGAAACCAAAGAGTCCGCGGCAGCTGCGCCGAAAGCGGTGGCTACGATGAGCCCGAGAGACACGAGTGTGCCCGCACGCCGCCCGGCCCTATCGCCCAGGTGGCCAAGAATAAAACCGCCGATCGCCATGCCGATCAGGCTCGCGGCCAACACCATCCCGAGAGCAGATTTTTCGAGACCCCATTCTGTAATCAATGCCGGGGCTATGAAGCCGATGACCTGGATGTCATATCCGTCGAATACCATGGCAGCGAACGTGAGTACGGTCACCACGACTGGCAGGCCCCGATAGCGTGCGTTGTCGACGACATCGATTACGTCAACGACTGTTTTCATGGCCTACTTCAAAGAAAGGTGCTGAGATTTTTCGCGGAAAGTACGTTATGCGTCAAAATGACCTTTCTGCTGGCGAGCAACCAACCCTTGCCGTGACGACGCAGCAGGTCCTCACGGTTGCCCACGACTACGTCCTCCTCGGTTTCAAGACGACTTCTGAACATGAGGAAGTTCGAAAAAACGCGAATCTCGTCGTTCCTGTCGGTAGGCTCGAGTTCCACATTGGTGATCAAATGGGTTGTGCGCGAGGGAGGCTCCTCGGCCCACGCGGTTCCGGTTTCGAGACGCTCCACCCGCATGCGCAAGGTGTCCTTGGTGTCGTCCATGTAGGCGAGCTCGTGACGCGAGGTGATCTCCTGCCCTTGCAACTCGGCCCTGCCGCCCGTCGTCGCATGACTCTTACTGCCGAAACGCGTGGAACGGACCGGTATCCAGTACTGCAAATCGTCGGCGAGCATATCGAGCCAATCCCGGTACCTGCGCTGATCGAGAAGCCTTGCCTCTCGATGGAGGAAGGCCTCGACGGATCGCTGATCGTCAGGGCGCATGGATATCGCTCCCCATCAGCGACGCCCACCGCTCATAAAAGCCAAGCTGGTTGGTTTCGCTCGGCATGTCGTTCATACGTCCGGGAAAATCAGACTCCGAGCGGGCCGAATTCAGACGCAGCATGTAGTTGAATCGGGGATCTTCGGGCAACGGCACGCGGGCGCAGGAGTGACACTCCTTGAAGTTCTCTCCGTCGTCCTGCTCGAAGGTGGATGCAGGCCCCGACTGTCCTCGCAGCGTCTCGAGTCGGATGAAATCCTTGAACGCAGGGTCAGCCGCCTTGTCGACGAGGCACCAGGACCAGATTTCAACTTTATCCGGACCTTTCGGGTGCCAGATACGAAATGTTCTGAACGCACCTGCGACGACGAATCCGAAATTGGGAAACACGGCACCATTGACCGGCCACACACTCGCACGGGTTTGACCGAGTCGAGCCTCGGCCTCGGCGTGATGGTCGTCAATGTATGCCT
Source organism: uncultured Acidibacter sp. (assembly GCA_964541625.1). Taxonomy (GTDB): domain Bacteria; phylum Pseudomonadota; class Gammaproteobacteria; order Steroidobacterales; family Steroidobacteraceae; genus UBA964. The sequence goes on along the minus strand of CAZIRD010000013.1, from coordinate 38,734 downwards.
TCATCATCGGCATGTCAGTCCGCAGCGGCTTGCGAAACAGACAGAGCCCATGGCCGTTTCCCGCGTACAGTGAGTAACCCGGCGTGCTCAAACGCTCGGACGGGCGACTATAGAATCCCGAGACCATCGGGGAATGATGTGTGACAGGAGTGTGATAGCTGTCGCCGACATGGTTATCGGAAACGAACTTCCAGTTGCACTGAATCGTCCATTTTTGCGTTCCGCCGATGAACTCGGTGCCGCCCTCGCGACGGTCCAGAATGATGTCGAGGTAGTGGGCCATGTCACCGAGATAGTCGACGAGACTTGGTGCATTCGAATCCCAAGTCGCGAAGATCAGTCCCTTGTAGATTGCAATTTTACCGACGGGAACAAGATCCCATTCATTGAGCCGCATGTTTTCGGGATAGCCGTCGGTATGACGAGGCACGGCCTGCAGTCGTCCATCGTTCCGGTATACCCAGCCGTGATAGGAACACATGAAGGTGTTCGCGTTGCCCGCATCTGCGCGGCAGATCCGCATCCCCCGGTGCCTGCAGCTATTGAAGAAAGCACCGAGGACTCCCGTCTTGCTGCGCGTCACTAACACCGGAACCTCACCCATGTAAGTCGTGAGGAAGTCCCCGGGATTCACCAACTGACTCTCGTGTGCCAGAAACAGCCAGCACCTGCCGAAGATTCGCTTGAGTTCCTCGCGATAGATGTCGGGATCGAAGAATATGCGGCGGCTTACACTGCCGCTTTCGAGATCGATTTCATTCCTCATCGATTTTCCCCCGAAATCATTCGCTACATGCACCGTGCGGTACGCGCATTGGCGCGTATGTCGGCCTTACCACTCCATCGAGATGTACTGAGCCTCGAGAAATTCGTGAATGCCCTCGCGACCACCCTCCCGGCCGATACCGCTCGCCTTGACTCCGCCGAACGGCGCCGCCGGGTCGGAAACCAAACCTCTATTGATTCCAATCATCCCGAATTCGAGCGCCTCGCCAACGCGCAGGGCCCGGGTCACGTCTCGACTGTAGACGTACCCCACAAGACCGTGCTCAGTGTCGTTTGCCATCCGGATCACTTCGTCATCCGTTTCGAACCGCTGGACGGCCGCGATGGGTCCGAATATTTCCTCGCGGGCGCAGGCTGCTTTCGCGGTCACATCCGTCAAGACGGTGGGAAGGTAGAAATATCCCGAACCGGGCAGCGCGGCGCCTCCGACCCGGATTTTGGCTCCGTGGGCGACGGCGTCATCGACCAGTCGCGCGATCTTGCGGCGCGCAGCCTCCGTCACCATCGGTCCGACATCGACGCCGGAATCCAGGCCGTTGCCCACTTTCAAGGCACCCATCCTGTCGGCAAGGCGCGTGACGAATTCGTCGTGCACCTTCGAGTGTACGAAGAAGCGGTTTGCAGCCGTGCAGGCCTCGCCCATGTTGCGCATCTTAGCGATCATCGCCCCGTTGACCGCAGCGTCGACGTCAGCGTCATCGAACACAATAAAAGGCGCGTTTCCGCCCAGTTCCATTGCCGGATTGATGATGTTGTCGGCGCTGGCATGAAGGAGTTTGCGGCCTGTTTCCGTCGATCCCGTGAATGACACCACCCGTGTGCGGGAATCTTTGAGCATTGCCTCTACGACCGGCGCTGCGCGGCTGGAGACGACAATGTTGACGAGACCCGGTGGAACGCCGCTCTCCTCGAGCAACGCGGCCACCTCGAGCATCGTCAAGGGCGTTTCAGCTGCCGGCTTGAGCACGACCCCGCAGCCTGCCGCCAGGGCGGGCGCGATCTTGCGAGTCCCCATCGCCGCCGGAAAGTTCCACGGTGTCACCAGAACCGCGACGCCAGCAGGCTTATGATGCACGAGGATGCGGGCGCCGCTGGCGGGCGAGCGCATCATCTCTCCGGCACACCGTACGGCCTCTTCAGAGAACCAGCGAAAAAATTCTGCGGCGTATGCAACCTCGCCACGGGAGTCAGTGAGTGACTTTCCGTTTTCGAGGGTGATGATCCGAGCAAGTCGCTCGCGATCACGCATGATGTTCTCGAAACATTTCCGCAATATCTCGGCGCGGTCTCGCGGCGAGCGCCGAGCCCAGTCGACTTGTGCGGCATGAGCCGCGCCGATGGCCTCGATCGCATCGGCGACTTGCGCGTCTGCCACCCGACCAAGGAGTTCTTCGGTCGCCGGGTTGACGACCTCGAAGGTTTCCCCACTCTCAGCGTCGCGCCAGCGGCCGCCGATATAAAGCTGATGGGGTACCCGATAATCGGGATTTTCTCGTGTAGTCGTCATGGCTCGAGCACCGCCATCGCGCACCCGGTGGACCAACCGGGCACTGCCTCGTATGTCAGAAGGCGACCACGCCAGTCAGGAACGGCGCCGGACGCTGCCACCCAGTTGCGAATTTCGTTCGAGCCGTAGCCAGCCGGGCTGATCGAGTCGGCGTTGTACGCACACAACCGCCGCTCGTCATTGGCGAGAAATGCTGCGAGAAAATCCTGGTCAAACTTCTGGTCTATTGTTCCAGCGGCTGGAGTGCCGGGATCGTGGGAGAGACCGCCGCTCGCCATGATGGCAATCCGTCTGTTGCTGCGGCGAGCCACCTCGCCGACCACACGTCCCAGCTCGAAACATCGACGGACCGTCGGCATCGGCGGCGTCAATGCATTGATCACGACTGGTACTAACGCGACGTCCGGAGCAGCGAGAAAGTGCAATGGGACCATCACACCGTGGTCCAATCGGAGCTCATCGGAGAAGCTCGGCTCGATCCCGGTCTCGAAACAGGCATCGAGAATTGCGGAGGCTGTCTCTGGATCGCCACGGACGCGGGTGTACGGGATATTGATCGATTTTTCGATCGGGCCTTCGAATGTCGGCGCGCGGCCGACACAGAACGCTGGATAGTTATCCAGAAAGAAGTTTGCCCAGTGCTCGGCAGTGAACATCACCAGCACGTCCGGGCGTGCCGCCCTCAAGGCATCCCCAAGCCTGCGATAAGCCGCGTGATACGTTTCGGCCTGATTGGGAGCGGCAGCGCCTGGCCAACCTGTGATCCCAGGGGCGTGGGCAGCGGCACAAGCGAACACAATAGCCATCAAGAGCCCCCGGCGCGCAGCTGTGCGTAGTGCTCGACAGAGGTCAGTCCGTTCAATTCGGTGAACGGTCGGAGCAGCAGCGGATGTACACCCAGTCGATAGAGCTGCTGTACATCGAGTTTCAGTAGTGCCTCGCGCTCGGCGACGGTCAAATCATAATCGGCAGAGAACGCCTCTCGATCCGCCAGATAGCGCTGGCGACACTGCGGGCGTGTATGCGTATGAAACATCAGTTTTTGAAGTTGGTAGACGCTCATGCCGTGGTCGCCGACAACCGCTAGTGGTAAGGCTTGCTTGCGTGCTTTTCGAGAACATACGGGAAATCGTGGAGTCGGGTTCCGAGCCCCTTGGCCTCGGCCACCTGATAAATACGTGCCGCAACAGCGATGTCCTGCACGGCCGTTCCCACCGATTTGAACAGCGTTATCTGATCGTCTTGGGTCCGGGCAGGCGCCCTGCCGGCAACAAGATCGGAAAGCTCGAAAGCCTGCTCGGGCTTGATGACGTCGATAGCGGCAATGCAGTCACCGGACTCCGTGAAGACCCCTTTCCGCGTATCCACTACGACGATCGCGGAACGTCGGAATACATTGCTGTCGATTTCGCGTTGCGTGGGACGCGCGGTGCCAACTGAATTCACATGCACACCCGGCTTCAACCAGTCCCCAAGAATGACCGGTTCGGAAGCATTTACCGCCGCAACGACAATATCAGCGTCGCTGACCGCACGTCTCGCGGCGTCGACGGCCGACACGTTCATGCCATGAGTTTCACGGAAGAATTCGGCAAGCGCCTCTCGCTTTTGTGGCGTGGGACTGAAGATGGTGGCGCTGGATACGAGGCCAAGGACACGCATCGCCTCGAGTTGCATCAGCGCTTCCTGTCCGGCGCCGAGAACCGCGACCTTCCCGGGTCGCTGCAAGGCGAGGCGCTTGGTCGCGACACCGCTTGTCGCCCCGGTTCGTAGCGTCGTCAGGTATTGCGCGTCCATGATGGCCCGCAACGCACCGTCGGCAAGCGAGTAGAGGTGCACCTGATACCGAACGCCTACATTCTTGGCGAGGTTCATCGCCTTGAATCCCATCCAGCCGGAACCGCTCATTACACAGGCACCGATGCGGAGAAAGCTCTTCCCCGCTTCGGGTGCCGGCATATTCAGGCGCTGCGGTTGGTGGACCTGGCCTTGTGCTTCCTCCAAGTAGGCTGCGTCGAGCGCGTCGATCGCCTCGGTCATGCCGATCGTCGCACGGACCTCGTCATTGGAGAGCAGCAATACCATCAGTCGACCGGGTTCCGACCGATGAAGAAATCGCTGAAGGATTCGTCCTTAATTTGGAAACCCGCCTTGATCATGGCGTCACGTGACTGCCGCATCTGGCCGTCGCTGATCTTATTGACCGGCTGTCGGAGCGGCCCGCCATTGTATCCGTGCAACCAAGCCCAGAATTTCCAGACGTAACGGTGGATGTAATTGGCACCGGCCGATTGCGCCGAGATCGCAGCACGCATCTGCCGCGCGGGCTCGATACGCCAGTAAAGGTCCATGGCTTCCTGATGCTTTCCCTCGCGCAGCAGTTTGAACATCCTCGGTGAGGCGTCGCCGAAGCACTCGAAGCCGCTGGTCCCCGCCCACTGTTGCCCGAACAGTTCCACGGAGATCGGGAAGTGCTGCTCCATCGGGTCGGAGTACAGAACGCCAGTGTCGCGATTCTGCAGGAAAAAGTCGTAGTGGCTCGAAATACCACCGACCTCGTATTTGCAGGCAACAACATTGGGGATCTTGGCCGACTCGAGCAGGGCGTAGTTCGGGTAGCCACTTGGATGGATGCGTTGGTAGTTCCAATGCGGTGCCGCAAAGGTGCAGACGGCCAGATCGGTATTCGCACAGATGTGCTTGATGTAATCGAGGACCTGCTCTGCCGTAGTCGGGTACAACGAATTCGGATGGCTGAGCAGCATGCCTTCCATGCCAACACGCTCGGCAATCTTGGACATCCGGATGATGTCCGCGGCCGTGTCGAACGAGCCGTGCAACATGAAGTTGTGCCGGCCTTTGGCCTCGTCGACGGCGATCTCCATGAACTGGACGTACTCGGCGTCGGTGGTTGCGGCCTCCGAGACCAGCAGCGCACCCCAGTACCCCAGCTCGATGTTGCGGCGTACATCATGACGTATCGCCTTTTCATTCAGGCGCTTCAGGTCAGCCGTGTAACTGGGAATGATGACGTTGCATAACCCATGCCAGTTCGCCTTGGCCCAGGTCTTCGCATCTTGTTTGCTGTAGCGCATGTTCTCCCCGTGAATTGAGTGCCGTTGCTCGCGCAGCGGGCTTCCGCTGATTTATCGACAGTATACGAATTATCGATATTTGTCAATTTGTCGATTTTTAGCCGTTTGTGTGGTCGGGGGGAGCACCAGGATTCAGGATTCTCTTCGCGCAATAACGTTTCAACTCGACCGAGCAGAAGAGGCCAGTGCATCGGCGGCCGGTTGCCAACGAATCCTCGATATGATACCTGTTATCGACGTATCAGAAAATATCGTTTTTAAGCATTCGGCAAGTGCGGCATCGGTGCCCATAGGGCAGCATTGATCCGTTGCGAAGCCGAATCTGCAGACGAACAGACTCCGACGATGCGCGTGCTAGGCTGATGAAACTCCCAAATTTTCGAGGCTTTCCCATGTCATACACCCGAGCCACCATGGCCCTGCCGATAGGCACCACGTATCTTCTGTTGGCGACCATTGCCGCTGTGCCCGTCGGCGCGCAGCAGGGGAGCAACCGAGGCGCAGCAGCGGGTCTCGAAGAAATCGTGGTCACCGCTCGCAAGCGAGAGGAAGTTCTCGCCGATGTGCCGATTTCGATCACCGCGATCGCCGGCGATGTACTTCAGGAAGGCAATATTCGCGATCTCTCGCAATTGTCGAGCCTGATCCCGTCATTCCATTTCGGCGAATCAGTCAGTGGCAACGATGCCATCTACCTTCGAGGTCTCGGCTCAGGGGTCAACTTCGGATTCGAGAACACGGTCGGTCAGGTGTACGACGGTTTTTTCGTTGGGCGCTCACGTCTCGGACGCGGAGCGTTTATGGACGTGCAGCAGATCGAAGTGCTCAAAGGACCGCAGGGCGCGCTCATCGGCAAAAATACCAGCGCCGGGGCAGTGAATACGCGTTGGCGAAAGCCGTCCGACGAGTTTGAGGCCTACATCACGCCTACCTGGGAGTTCGAGGGTGATAAGGGCTACACCCTACAAGGCGCGTTGGCCGGACCCATCGCAGGCGATTTTCGGGGACGCCTCGCGTTTCGCTATGACAATAAAGACGGTTTCATGGACAACGTGACGACCGGCCGCAAGGTGATGGCCTTCGAGTCGCCCAGCATTCGCGCCACCGCGGACTGGCGGCCATCCGACGAGTTCGACGCAACGCTGTTTTATCAATACAGCGAGCAGACCCGAATCGGCCGAACGTTTGAGTACGCGAAATGTTCGCCAGACGTTGCAGCCGCGTTACTGCCATTCGGAGAAGACTGCACAATCAATCTTAGGACTAGTCAAGGCCAGTTCAATCCGCAATCTGGCGACCCGCTGGATTGGGCGAGCGACATGAAGTCTCATTTTGCCGGTCTGACTTTGAACCAGAGGTTCCGCGCGGGCACTCTTACTTCACTAACCGGTTTCTCCCGCTTCACTACCGATGACCTCACGGGTGCAGCGTGGGTGGCAAGCCAGGCTAATGTCACGAGATTTCAGGAGACTTATGAGCAGTGGAGTCAGGAACTTAGGTTCGTGAATAGCGACGGGGGTGCTTTCGACTACATCGTCGGCGCTTACCTTCAAAACGTCCCGCAGCAAGACGTTTACCGGCCACTCGACCTTTTCCGCTCCGCAGGCATCGTCGGCTCACTCGGCAGCATTTTGGCAGCCGTCCCGCCGCCTGCTCGCGTATATCGGTCAAATTTGCTTAGCGCTCAGAAAGTTCGCAGCCGCGCCCTGTTTGGCGAGCTGACGTGGAACTTCGCTCCGCAATGGGACCTCACCCTCGGCGCCAGATTCACTCAGGAGAAAAAGGAAATCGACCATAGAGTGTTTCAGACTGCCATCGGAACAACCGGTCCGGTGATCCGACCGCTCGCGTCTCCCCTCTTCCCTCCTGCATCCAACACGCACGTCGTCAACGAAGAGCGCACTGAAGACCAGTTCACTCCCAACGCAACGCTGCGTTGGCGTCCCGACGATGACACGATGCTGTACGCGACCTATTCCACCGGTTTCAAGGGTGGCGGCTTCGACGCCCTCAACACCCAGAACCAGGCAAGTATCGCGACACTTCAGTTCGAGGATGAGCAAGTAACGGCCTTGGAGGCCGGCGGCAAGTTCACCTTCCCCTCTCAACGAGTCCAGTTGAATGTCGCAGCATTCCGCAGCGAGTTCGACGATCTGCAAGTGACCACGATCACTTTCAACCCAGTCACCGGAAACAACGAGTTTCGAACCGCCAACGCGGCCAGCGCAATCACGCAGGGCGTGGAGGCGGATATTCAATGGCGACCCATGCCGCGACTCGCCTTCAGCGCTGCGGCTGCATATCTGGATGCCTTCTTCAACAACTACCCGGACGCTCCGTGTTTTGAAAAGCAGACAACGGCACAAGGCTGTGTAACGGTGAGAGGCAATCTGGCGCAGAACCTCGATGGGAAGGAACTGACCTTCTCGCCGGACTGGAAGTTCTCGGTAGATGGTCGCTACTTCCATCCGTTGACGAATGGAATGGAGCTGAGCTTCCTCGTTCGAGGAAGTTATACGGACCGCTTTCTGCTGCAGCTTGACCAGGACCCCGATCACTTCCAGGGCAGCTACTTCAAAGTGGACACGACGATCGGTCTATCGAGCGGCGATGGCAGATGGAAGGTCGAGCTCATTGGCCGAAATCTGACGAATGAACTGACTGCGAATTTCGGCAATGACGACATCGCTTCGTCCAATCCGCAGTCGACGTCGAGCTTCTTCACCATCGATCCGCCACGTTCCTACACGCTTCAATTCACGATGCGTTTCGGGGCGGGCAGGTAGGTTCAGGGCTCGAGATCAAAGTCAAATGACTGAGGCATCAGCGGAGCCGAAGGCCACTGCAAACGACGCGCAATCATCGCGTCGCGATTTCCTGCGTCGATTTCTTACCATGGGCGGATGCTTTGCCGTAAGCGCATCCCTTGATGTCAGTGATTTGGTAGCGGCCTCGCCCGTTGTGAAACGACTGTTCACTTTTCCGCAGGGCATCGCATCCGCCGATCCGCAGTCCGATGCCATCATGTTCTGGACACGGGTCGTCAGCGACGACGCTTCAAGTACGCGCGTCAACTTGCGTCTTCAGATCAGCACCGACCCGACCTTCCGGGTGGGTGTCGTCGACTCGGCAATCGCTGCGACGGGCGAGAACGACTTCACGGTCCGTGTGTTTGTCGACGGCTTGAAACCCGACACGCGCTACCACTACCGATTCCTGGCTCCCGATGGTACCGCTAGCCGAGTCGGTCGAACCCGTACTGCTCCGGCGGCGAGCGCGTACAGGCCGCTGACTCTAGCCGTGTTCTCCTGTCAGCATTACAGCGACGGATTTTTCTCGAGCTACCGGCGATTGCTGCTCGACGACGCGGCGAAGCCCGTCGAAGAGCAGACGGATGTCGTGCTCCATCTTGGAGACTTCATCTACGAGTTCCCCGAAGTTGATCTTTACCAGGCAGACGGCAGTCTGGTCCGGGCCCTCAATCAGGACGGATCGCAGCGACTCGTTCCTCCGCTGCCATCGGGTACTGCATCGAAGCCGACGCGCAAGGCGGAGACCGTCGACGACTTCCGCCACCTGTATCGAACCTATCTGACGGACCCCGACCTGCAGGATGCGCGGGCTGCCTACCCGTTTGTCTATGTTTGGGACGACCATGAATTGGTGAATGACTGCTGGCAGGGGTTCGTGCTCAGAGAGTCCATTCATCAGCGCCGCGTCAACGCCAATCAGGCGTGGTTCGAGTTTATGCCCGCTGCACTCACCAGCTCAGCTCCCGGCCCGACAGGGATGAATCCCGCGCGCGATTTCATCCCCACAAAAGCGAGCGAGGGCCCGGTCAGAGACCTCGATGACCATTATCTTGTGCGGGACAGCGGTAACCTTGCCGCTATTCGATCGCTGACGATCAGTCGCGCCCTGCGCTGGGGTGGGCTGGCGGATATTCTTCTACCTGACCAGCGCAGCTACCGCGGTGAACGAGGCGTCGACTCAAGCCTGCTCACAGGCTCCCTCGCTCCGTATCCACTGTGGCCCATGCATCCGCGGACGATCGAAACCCTGAATGCGGGACGCTACGCCAATGAGGGCAATCCGCCGGATACCATCGAGTACGAAGGGCGAATCCTGCCTAATCCGCGCAAGGACGCCCCGCTTGGGTCTATGCTCGGCGCGGAACAAAAGGAATGGCTGAAGGCCTCTCTGCGGGCCAGCTCGGCCACCTGGAAAATTCTTGGCAACAGCACGCCTTTTCTTCGTTTCGGTCTCGATGTCTCGTTCCGGCCGGGTGAACCCGAGGCGGGACTGCTATGGACCGATAGCTGGGACGGCTATCCCGTCGAACGAAAGGAGCTGATGAGTTTTCTGCTCGATGAGGGTATCGCCAATGTGATCTCGCTTAGCGGAGATCGCCACGCCCACTTTGCCGGGATCATCTTCGACGACTACGAGTCCGAGAAGCCGCGCGCCGTGATCCCCGAATTCGCCGGGGCGAGCACCAGTGCTGGCTGCCGCGCAAAAGTTCATGCCCTCGAAATCCAGCATGATCCCGAGCTCACCCCGCTTTTCCTGTCCATCAAGAAAGCGAGTTCGGGTGAGCTGCAGATGATTCCCACACTCAACGCATGGCTGTTGCATGGGGGACGCTCGGCCAAAGCGTTACATGAGACCGGCAACGAGGAAGCCGTTCGCAAGCTGGCCAATCCCCGCATCAATCCGCACCTGCATTACGCAGATACGGACGCCTACGGATATCTCGTCGCACGATTCAAGCAGGACAAGGTCGAGGCGGAGTTCGTGACCATTCCCGAACCTTTGACAGATCCGGGCTTGAACGGTCCGAAGGTGCTGCGCCGTGTGCGCTACACCGTCAACCGCTGGAGCGCGGCGGATACGCCACAACTCTCCAAACCGGAGGTCGTCGGAGAATCGCCGCTTTTCGGTCTCCGCGAGAGCTGATTACCCTTCGTCAAAACTCGTGGCAGTGCTCGACGAGGTATTCGGCGAATTCGAGTGGTGCTGGTATCCCGCTGGGGCGGCCAATATTGCCGTTCATCAGCACGACGGCCGCAACGCCGTCTTCGAATCGCAGACGCAAGTTCGAGTTGATTCCAGGATCACTACCGCCGTGCCCCCAAAGCAGCGCTCGACCGGGGTGACGCGAGGCGTTCCAGCACAGGCCGAACACGTGGCCCTCATCACCCGAGATCTGCTGGAACATGCTCGCGATCGTATCTGCGCGTAACAAGGACGAGTCGCCGCGACCAGTTTTCCCGAGATAAGCCTGGGCATAGCGCACGAGCTGATGGACACTAGTGCGCAGAAAACCATCGGGTACATTCGGATGGTTGTAAAAGCAATTAGCGGCGTAGTCGTCGTTGACGCGCGTTGCAGCATCCGGATCGCCGACGACGCTCGGCGGTAATCCACCCCAGGTTGGCCCACGCACTTTTCCGCCGCTGACCCACGAGTACGGGATCGAGTGCCGTGTACGATCGATACCTCGCAGGTACCACGAGGTCTCGGTCATGCCGAACGGCTGAAATATTTTCTTTTGACAGTAGTCTTCAAACGACATTCCAGAAAGGCGCTCGACAACATGGCCAAGCAGGCCGTACGCCACGTTGTTATAGGAGAAACGCCGTCCGGGCGCCCACTCGTGAAAATTTCGCTGTGCATCGTAAAAACGCCCGCTTGGCAACAGGTAGGCGCGCAACCATTCCTCGAGCGAAAGCACCGGATCGCTGCATGCATAAGCCTGTGCATAGGCAGGACCGTCCTCGATTGACGACTGGTGCGTCAACAAATGGCGGATCGTGATAGGCGTAGATGGATGAACCGGATGCTCGACGACGAAATCGAGATGGCGATTCACGTGATCGTCGAGCTTGAGGCGGCCGGCTTCAAAAAGCTGCATCGCCGCGGTCGCCGCGAAGGTCTTCGATACCGATCCGATGTTCTGGATCGTGTCCGGTGTCATCGGAATCCGCTTCTCGATGTTGGCCCAGCCAAAGCCTTGAGACCACACGAGCTCCCGTCCACGAACGACCGCCACCGCGAGTCCGGGAATATGCTCGCTCGCCATACGGGCGAGGAAATATTCTTTGGCGGCGAGCCTGACATCGGCGGCCCGGCCAGTCGAGCTTGCAAGCGCAGCGCTCGCGCCCGCCAGACCGAGCAGGAACTGCCGCCGATCGACACCTTCTTCAGGGCCATGGGTGGGCATCGATTGTCTCCCGTCGTGTATCACGATTGTCAGATCCGCGGTTTCGGCAGGGAGTTGCCCTGGCCAGCCCGTTTTGATAAGTCCAGTGTTGAAGTCAGTTTAGGCAGCCCTTTTGCGGGTTGTCGAGATGATCCGCGGGCTGGGGGCGAGCCCTCAGGTCTCGGGCGTCGGGGGTCGGTATCCAAGGGCACTGTGCAGTCGAACTCGGTTGTAGTGATGTCTCCATTGCTCGATCAGCACCTCGGCCTCGCGTAGGGTGTAGAAGATCTCACTGTTCAAAAGCTCGTTTCTGAGCTTGCCATCGAAGCTCTCGCAGTAGCCGTTCTCCCAAGGGCTGCCGGGCTGGATGTAGAGGGTCTTCGTACCGAGCCGCCCGAGCCAGGCGCGCAAGCTCTTGGCCACCATCTCCGGACCGTTATCTGAACGAATGTGTTCAGGGACGCCTCGCTCGATCATCACGTCGGCCAATACATCGATCACATCGTGAGCGCGGATACGGCGCGCGACGTAGATCGCAATCGCCTCTTTGGTGAACTCATCGATCAAAGTCAGGATCTTTACCGGCCGACCATCGGCGGTCCGATCCATCACGAAGTCCCAACTCCAGACGTGGTATTTGTAGAACGGCCGCAGCCATACACACGATCCGTCGGCTAACCAAAGCCGAGCACGCTTGGGCTGCTTCGGCGGTACCTTCAGCCCCTCCTGCTTCCAGATCCGCTCCACCCGTGAGCGGCTGATCTGCCAGCCCTGCTGCCAGAGCAGGCCCGTCACTGGCCGATACCCATAGCGCCCATACTGCGCGGCGAGCGCAATGATCGCCTGCCGCAGCGGCGCCTCATCCGCCCTCGGCTGCGGGACGTACCTCACCACGGATCTGGCAATGCCCAGCGCCCTGCAGATCCGTCGCTCTGAGTACCGATGTTTAGATTGCACCAGAGCCACGGCCTCACGACAGCGCACCGGGCTTAGAATTTTCCCTCAGCGACTTCCTTTAGGATGATCTTATCAACCGTCAAATCCGCCACTGCGCGCTTGAGCCGACTGTTCTCCGCTTCGAGCTCCCGCAGCCGCTTCGCTTGATCGATCCTCAAGCCTCCGTGGCTCTTGCGCCAGCGAAAGTACGTCTGCTCCGTCACTCCAATCTGCTTGGTCACCTGCGCGATCGTCTGCCCCTGGCCGATCAGTACATCCGCCTCCCGAAGCTTATGGATGATCTCCTCGGTCGTGTATCTCTGCTTCGCCATCGTCCACGTCTCCTGTCCCTTTTGTGAACATTAAACCTGGACCAAAAATACCGGGTCAGGTCAGAGCTAAATGGATCTGCACTTTCTGACGTCGATGTCTGGCCTGACAATTTCCGTATTTCTCGCGCGCGTTTTGCTATTCACCCCATCAGAGGCAATCACGAGATCGGCGTCCTGACAGACCGAGTCATCGTCCACCTCGAACTCGAAGTGCTGGCGGATACCCAGCGTTTCGGCCCGCTGCTGGAGGATGTTCAGCAGGCGTCTGCGACCAATGCCGCAAAACCCGTAGCCACCGAACCTGATGATCTCGCCACGAAAATGGACTTCGATGTCGTTCCAGTGGCGGAAGTCGGCAACGTTGGCGTCATGGGATTCGGGATCTATCCCGCAACACCATCCATCGTTTTGCCGGAGAACACCACCCCCCAACCGAAGGTGTCGTCGGGACGATTGCGCTCGTAGACCTCGATCTGTATCTGCGGCTTCGCCTTCTTGAGGAGTATTGCGGCGTAGACACCCGCAGGACCCCCGCCCAGGCAGACGATGCGTTTCATAAGAACAAAATATTATGGTGCTGCAGTATTTCGATAAAATCGGTTCTGCCTAGCCCCTTCGGGCACAGGCATCACTCGATGCCGATTTGGGTTTTGGCTGCCGGAATACGCTCGAGAATCTGTTTCTGGACAGGTTTATCGAGTTTTTCGAACAGTTTGCGATCGACGTCCTTCATGTCGAGGCGACCGTCCTCGAGCCACTTTGACATCGGGGTGCGCTTTCCTCTCTCGATCTCTGCGCCGTCAAGCTTGTCGGGGGAAGGCCAAACGAGCTCACGTCCCACCGTCTCCCTAACCGTGACGTAATCCTTGGTCACGTTCCAGACCATGAGGTCGCGTGACAGAGAAAGCGGCCCGTCATAGGTCGACCGAATTTCTTCTCTTACTTCTTCAGCGCTCGCGATGCCGCTGATGTGATGGAACGCCGCTGCCATCCGCGGCTTCAACAGGGAGAAAAGCCTGCCGGCAGAAGCGGGTTGCGTGTGCACCCGTGTTCCGACATTCCACGCGGACTCCGGAGTCATGCCGTACGGCCCGACTAACTTCGGGACGGGGATATAAACCTCATGAAGCAGAAGATCGGCATTTTGCGCATTTTCAAGAAACCACTTGTTGGGAACGGTGTCACCGGAGAAGACAAACTTGAGTCCATTCCACTCCAGCGAGTAGCTGACGGGACCGTCCATCACGTGTACAGCTGGCCATGATGTGATCGTCACCCCGTTTTCTTGGTAGACCACCTGCTTTTGGCGGTGGTCAAACTCCCGAACGATCGGTTGATAGCCCTTGGTTGGGACGACGCCTCGCTTGGAGGTTAATTCCCAGTTGTACGCCTCCTGCAACCGCGCAACGGAATAGGCTGTCCCGAGCTCGGGGGTCTTTCCATCGGGGCCCCAAATTCGGAGCGGCTTATTACGCCCGTGGGTCACGCCAACGATCATGAGAGCGTCGAGATCGCCAATGTGATCGAAGTGAAGATGACTGAGAAAGATCTTGTCGAGACTGTTCCACGACAGCTGCAACTGCACCAGATTCGAGATCGATCCGGTTCCCATGTCGAAAATGAAGTTGTCTCCATTCCCGAGCTGGACCAGAAAGGATGTCGCTGCCTGCCGCTGCGAAATTGCAGGGACACCTGTCCCGAGTGCAATCACCCGCAGTTCATCGGGACGCAGCGTTTCTGTCCCCACCACGTAAACATCGGGTGGAAGTCGTGGGTCTTCGGTCGCAGGCCGACCGAACGCAGGGGTTACCAAAAACACAGCGGCCAACGAGACGCCGACGCCTATCAACCGCCTAAGTATCATCTGCCTAAGAAGGATCGTCATACGTGATGCAATTCCGGTAGCGATAGCAACGAGACGCGCGAACCCTGCGGGGCTAGGACTCATGCAGACGGCGGCAGATGCTCAGTGGCAAGTCTGCGAGCCACAGCACGCACGTGTTTCTTGAGCAGCGCCGCGGCCTTTTCCGCGTCTCGCTCTACAACTGCGCGCATGAATCGTGCGTGCTCTTGGTCCGTCAGATCTCCGGGCATGACGCCGCTAAGGTAGCGCTGGCGGTGATAACGGGCGAGCTGGTTAAGTATCAGGTGACAGAAGCGCTTCAGCCATGGCGACGAGCAGTTAGCGATCGTGGCGAGGTGGAAGGCTCGATCCTCGCGCGCCCAGGCGGTGAAGCTTCCCGGAGTGCCATCGGCAAGTTTGGCGTGCGCGCGGGCGAGACGATGGTAGGCCGCAACCACGTTGGACTCCCACTCCACGTCACCATGCTCTATCGAGTCGATCAGCGCGGACGTCTCCAGATTCAACCGCTGGTTGATCAGATCCTGATATTCAGCAAGCGAAACCGGTGCAACCCAGTAGCCACGCTGCGGCTCGGAAATGATGAAGTTTCCTTCGGCGAGGCGTGAGAGCGCCTCTCTCATGGGACTTGCGCCGATCTTATACGCCTTGCAGAGCTCTTCGATCCGCAGCTTGGTCTCGGGCTCGTAACGGCCCGCAACGATATCTTCGCGCAGTAGTTCGTATGCCGTACCGCTCAACGTCTCTGATGCACCCTTCGCTGATTGCGTTTCCGTGGGCATAAACAGACAGCTCCATCTTCAGAAATGCCAATGCGGAAGAGTACGCGAAGGCCGCAGAGTTGCCAATATATCATCGATATGATAAGTACTATCGACTTATTTAAATATTATCGTTTTTATATCGAGGGCGCTCTTTGCGTACAGCAATCGTCAATTTAGGCACGATCGTTTCCGGCGATTGGCGTGAACCCTTCGTCGACGCGGACTCCATCTTGCTGGCCGACGGGAAGATTGCGGCCATCGGCTCTCTCTCCGCCGCCGAACTCGATCCATGCGATGTCATCATCGATGCGGACGGCGCCACCGCGATCCCGGGGCTCATAGACTCGCAGGTTCACAACACCTTCGGCGACTACACCCCTCGGCAAAAGACGGTCGGTTTTCTGGACAGCTACGTGCACGGCGGCACCACAACGGCGATCAGCGCATCCGAAGTCCACGTACCCGGCCGCCCAAAGGATCCGGAAGGCGTCAAGGCGCTCGCGATTGCCGCAAAAAAATCTTTTGATGACTATCGTCCCGGCGGGATGCGGGTGCTGGCTGGTTCGATGATTCTCGAGCCGGGGCTGAAACGCGCCGATTTCGAAGAGGTCTCGTCCAAAGGCGTCTGGTTGGTGAAGGCAGGTTTCGGCGCCGTCAAGACAGCCTACGACTACGTGCCACTCGTCCAGCATGCGCGGGAATTCGGCATGATCTCGACGCTGCACACTGGCGGATCGTCGATTCCGGGATCTGCCGGGATATGGGGCGAGCACGTAATTGCGATCAACCCCGACGTCTCCTTTCATGTAAACGGCGGCCCTGTTGCGATGCCGGACGCAGACTTCCCAAAAGTGGTCGAGGAATGTCGTGTAGCCCTGCAGGTGTGTACCGCCGGAAATCTGCGCACGCTGCTTTGGGTCGCGGACTTGCTCAAGAAGAGCCATCAATTTGACCGGCTCCTCGTCGCCACGGATACCCCGACCGGTAGCGGCATCATGCCGCTCGGCATGCTCTACACCATCAGCCACCTCGCGAGTCTCGGCAACATTCCGGCAGAGTGGGCCTTGGCCGCTGCAACCGGCAATAACGCACGGGTCTATCGATTGAACAGCGGCTTTCTTCAGCCCGGTCGTGATGCCGATGTCGTGATTCTTGACGCCTGTGTCGGCGGTTCGAAGACAACCGCGCTCGATGCCTTCCGTAATGGCGATATTCCGGCCGTTGCCGCCGTCATCACCGCAGGCGTCCCGCGCTTCGTTGGCCGAAGCCGCAACACCCCCGCGCCTCTGAAGCGGGTCCGAGTGGCTCGGACACGACTGCTACACGATTTTTCAGGAATCGGACACTGAGAGGTTTTAAATGGATCTGGTCATTCGCCGCACTCACATAATCATCGATGACAAAAAATTCGATGGCGGCAGGTATGCCGAGCATCCTCTTCGAAAGGTTGCCGTCGCCGCCGTGCTCGAGAACCCATTTGCCGGCAAGTACGTCGAAGATCTCTCTCCCTTAATACAGGCGAGTGCAAGCCTCGGCGAGTTCTTTGGGGTAGAAGCGGCTCGCGCGATGGCACCCGAAAAGGCGCAGAGCTACGGCAAGGCTGGCATCGTCGGGATTGCGGGGGAGCAGGAACACGCCAACGCGTTACTGACCACGACTTTTGCAAATCCGCTCCGGGCGGCGCTGGGCGGCGGTGACGCCTGGATATCATCGATGACCAAAGTCGGAGTGCCCGGCACAGTCATCGACGTACCGATGAACTGCAAAGACGAGATTTATGTCCGTTCGCACTACGATGGCATGACATTGATGTTGCCCGATGCCCCGCAGCCCGACGAAATCGTCATCATTTTCTGCATCGCCAACAGAGGGCGCTTGAACGCACGGGTCGGCGGCCCGTCGTTCGACTCGGTATCTAGGCGATAACGCCCAACTGCGCGCGCTCTTAGGCAGCAGAGCGAAGTGACTCGCGCAAAATTTCCACCGCTCGACGAATTTCATCCTCAGTCGAAATGAACGGCGGCGCGAGCACCAGCGACTCACCCGTGAATCGCAGCAACAGTCCTCGATGCAAGGCTTCCTCGAATACCTTGTAGGCTCTTAAGGCCGGAGTGCCCGGTACAGGTGTTACATCCACGGCTGCGGCGAGGCCAATGTTGCGGATGTCGGCAACGAGCGCTTCGCCTCGCAGAGAGTGAATGGCATGCTCGAGCACGGGAGCGAGCTTTGCAGCTCGCGCGACAAGATTCTGCCGATGGAATTCATCCAGAGTAGCGTTCGCGGCGGCAACAGCCAGCGGATGAGCGGAATAGGTGTATCCGTGGAAGAACTCAATCAGATGCTCGGGTCCCGTCATGAACGCGTCGTATATCGAATCTGCTGCGATCACGCCACCGAGCGGAACAGTAGCGTTACTCACCGCCTTCGCAAAGGTGATTAGATCCGGCTTGACACCAAAATAATCAGCGCCAAACGGCGAACCGAGCCGCCCGAATCCGGTAATCACTTCATCGAAGATCAGCAGGATGCCGTGCTTCGTGCAGATTTCCCGGAGTCGGTTGAGATATCCCACCGGGGGCACGATGACGGCAGCCGAACCCTGCATGGGCTCGACGATGACCGCAGCGATATTGCTCGCATCGTGCAGAGTCACCAGCCGCTCGAGTTCGTCGGCGAGATGGGCTCCCCACTCGGGTTGCCCGTGGGAATATCCCATCTTTGATATATCAAGCGTGTGAGGCAGGTGATCGACTCCTGCGAACATCAACGAACCAAATACCCGTCGGTTTGCGGGGATGCCACCAACGGTGATCCCGCCCATGCCAACCCCGTGATACGCGCGCTCGCGGCCGATGATGCGCGTTCGTGACGTTTCGCCCCTGGCACGATGGTAGGCAACGGCGATCTTCAGCGCGGTGTCCACCGCCTCCGATCCGGAATTGACGAAAAATACTTTGTCGGAGGGTCGGCCCGCGAATTCCGCAATTCGGGAAGCCAGTCGGAAGGCTTCCGGGTGACCCATCTGGAAAGTCGGACTGAAATCCAGCTCTCCAACCTGCCGACGTACGGCTTCGACTACCGGCTCAGGTGAGTGTCCGAGCGGACTGCACCAAAGCCCCGAGATACCGTCGAAAATGGTCCGGCCGTCGGCGAGCGTGTAGTACGCATCTTTGGCGCGGACGATCAGCCGCGGCTTCGCCTTGAACAGTCGATTGTGAGTGAAAGGCATCCACCAGGATTGCAGAGACTGAGGATCGGGCATCGTCGCGAAAGATGCGTTGGACATGATCATTTCCCCTTATAAACGCGGATCGCGGTGCACTTCTGCGCCCTCGAGAACCGTGAGCAGAACCTCAGTAGAATCGATGCGCTCAGGCGGGATATCGAATAGATTCTCTCTAAGCACGATGAAATCCGCGAGCTTTCCGGTCGTAATCGTACCCACCCGATCGGCGTGACGCATCGCGTAGGCCCCGTTTCGGGTGAAGATTCGTATGGCGGTCGCAAGGTCTATTGCCTCGGCTTCGGAATACGGCGCACCAGGACTATCGTCGGGATTGCGTCGAGTCACCATGGCCTCCATGGCGCGCCACGGACTGATGCTCGGCCCGGCACCCGGCCAATCAGAGCCGTAGACGGCGGTCGCACCCGCTTCGACCAGCGTCCTGATCTGCCAGAGCCTACGGCCTCGCTCCTCGCCCAACGCAAACGTCAACTGCGCAATGATGGTGTTCGGGTACCAGGCCACTGGCGTGAGATCTGCAATCGCGTTGATCGCACGGAAACGCGGGATATCGTCAGGATGCAAAAGAGCCGGGTGCGCGATCTCATGCGGTATCCCTGAGTCTCCATTCGTGCGGCGTGCGTACTCGATAGCGTCGAGAGCCGCACGTCTTGCGGCATCGCCACCGCAGTGCATCTTCACTGCGATACCGACCTTGTCGAGTCGAGCGACGTATTCCTTGAGGGCTTCGCGGGGCACCAGGAACTCACCGCGATAGTTGGTTCGCTGCTGCGGATCGTTCACGTACGGTTCGAGGAACGCTGCCTTTCTCGCTCCCGCAGAGCCATCGACGAAAATCTTTGCGAAATCCGGATTGATACGCGCAGTCCGGTACTGCTCCCTGTTGATGACCTCTGCCAACTGCTCGTCCATTGAACCCATCCCGGTGCGCAGCGTACGGGCCGTCGCCACTCGCAGCGTCAGCAAACCGCGCTGCTCAGCCGCCAGATACGTCCGCAGGTCACGCTCGGATGCGGCTGCATCCTTGATCGACGTCACTCCCTGTCGGTTCAAATCGTGCGCGAGTGCCGCAATCGCCTCGATATGCTGCGCAGGCGTGTACTCAGGGATGGCGCGCTGGACGAGTGCTGTCGCGGACTCGAACAACAGTCCATTCGGCTCACCCGTTGCGGTATCGCGACCGATGGTGCCCCCGACGGGATCAGCGGTGTTGCGGTCTATACCTGATGCCCGCAGTGCTTCGGTGTTGACCCAGGAAGCGTGCCCCCCAGCACTTCGTACGACGACCTTGTGTTTCGGCGCAACGGCATCGAGCAGCACACGATCGAGAGGTGGGCGGGCATCAAGAAGTCGCACGTCAAAGAACCCGCCGCGAATCCATCCATCGGCGGGCTGGGTCTCTGCGCATGCTTTTATTTTATTAACGACCTCTTCGACGCTGCCGGCGCGGAAAGTGCAACCAAAGCGCTTCGGTAATGCGCCATCGAGCGGATGAATGTGCAGATCATGAATGCCGGGCATAGCCATTCGCCCGCCCAGATCGATGACTCGCGTCTGCTTGCCGATCAATGGCAACACTGCATGGCGACTGCCCACTGCAACGAAACGACCACCTCTGACAGCTACGGCGTCCGCCCACGTTGCCGTCTCGTCAGCCGTATAAAAACGGCCGTTCAGGTAGACCGCGTCAGCGGGAGGAGGCAACTCAACGGCCTCGGCAAGAATCGCCGACAAACAGGTCAAGCCGATGGCGAGCGCGGTGGCCGCTGCGGCTCTGGTCTTTCGTGAAACCCAGAATGCTCGCGCACCCGGAAAGGGGAACCTGTGGATCACTTGCTGAGCCGTTGAATGAAGCGACCAACTGCTGCGGTCAAACCGTCCTCATCTTGGCCGAAGTCGCGCATGATTCCGCGATGGGACTGCGCGAGATTCCCGAAGACTTCCGCGTCTGCACCCATCGCACGTAATGCCGAAGCGAGGCGCTCGGACTGCACTTTGGTTAGGGTCTGATCGAAGGGACCCTCGGGGGTGGTGTCGAAAATACCGACGTAGATGAGCAGCATCGGAGGGTACTTTCGACCCGAGGTCACATGAAAAATTGGCGACGCCGACCTCTGGGTTTTGAGGTCCGAACCGAATACGCGGCGCAGGTTATCCGGACTGACCGGCACTCCCAGCGAGGGCCCTTCCGCAATCGCCGCAGGGATGTCATAGGCGTTGACATCGAGAGCTACGACGCCCCGCAGGAAGCTGGGCGCCAATCCATGCGCTTGCAAGTAACTGGGATCTGTACCCACTAGCGCCACCAGATGCGCACCGGCCGAATACCCGATCAGAAAGACTTTTTGCGGGTCGCCGCGATGGTTGTGAATATTGGCATGAACCCACTTCAAGGCTGCAGCGATGTCCGTGGCCTGTTCACGGAAAGATGCACCCGGAGCGGCGGCGTTATTCACAAGACGCAAACCCACGCTGACGACCACCATGCCACGTTGCTCGAAATACTGTAGAAACCGCGGGCCTCTCCGTACACTTTCCTTGCTGCCGTTGACCCAGCCACCGCCATGGACGAAGACCACGACGGGTGATCCCGCCGCACGACCATCCGCATAGACATCGAGGCTGCGGAAATTCGCGGGCACGCCCGGTATATCGCTATGCTCGAAGGTGAGGGACGTCGGTTCCGCGGCATCGACGGCACTCGAGAGAAAAGCGAGCGCGATCGCGAAAACTAGTTTCAGCAGCATGTTTTCAACCTCCGGGAGTGGCGCAACAAACAACCGCCAACTGAATTTAAAAAACGATATTAGGACTTTTAGTCGATAATCTGTATCATATCGAAGCTATGCCTTACAAGGACAAGACAGCCTTGCGGACGGTGACGTGCACCGGGCCGTTGCGAGACGGACTGATGCAACATGTCCAGTGAATCAGGCTTCGCCAGAGTTCTCACCCGAAAAGACGTTCTGGCACTCGCCTTCGGCGCGATGATCGGATGGGGCTGGGTGGCGCTATCCGGAATGTGGATCATGCGAGCCGGCAGTCTCGGCGCGGTGCTCGCTTTTGTCATCGCCGGATCAGTCATGCTCATTATCGCACTGCTCTATGCAGAACTCGCAGCGGCCATGCCTGAGACGGGCGGCGAACACATCTGGAGCCTTCGAGCACTCGGGCATGCTGGCTCCTTCATATGCACCTGGGCAATTGTCTTCGTTTACATCTCAATTTGCTGTTTTGAAGCGGTCGCCCTCGCATCGGTAATCGATTATTTTGAAATTGATCTCTCGTATGTCTTCTTGTGGAGAGTGGCCGACTACGATGTCTACCTGAGCTGGGCTCTCGTGGGCAGCGCCACAGCTGCCGTCCTCACTATCATCAACATTCTCGGAGTCAAGCTGTCAGCTTTTATTCAGGTGGTGGTCACCTTGATGATCGGTGTCAGCGGACTCGTGTTGCTCACCGGTGCATCGATCGACGGATCTTTCGAAAACATTGATCCGCTCTTCGTCTCGGGTATCGCCGGCGTCATAACGGTGGTGACGATGCTGCCGTTTTTCTTCGTAGGGTTCGACGTCATCCCGCAAATCGCCGAGGAAGTTGATCTTCCTCATCGAGAGCTGGGCACGCTGACAATCGTTTCGGTATGCATGGCCATCGTCTGGTATTGCGCGGTGGTCGCCGGAGTGGCATTTCTTGCAGACTCAACAATTTTACAAAACTCAAAGCTGACGACAGCGGATGCGGCGGCGACCGTATTCGGTAAATCGGGTGCCGCGCTGATCGTCATCGGCGGAATCGCCGGCATCGTGACGAGCTGGAACGCCTTCATCATCGGCGGCAGTCGTGCCATTTATGCCATGGCGCAAAGCGGAATGCTGCCCAGTGTTCTCGGTAAACTTCATCCGCGTTTCCGCACTCCACACGCCGCGATCCTTCTCATAGGCGTTTTGACGTTCCTCGCACCTCTGCTTGGCCGTAACGCGCTCACCTGGTTCGTCAATGCGGGCAGCTTTGGCGCCGTCATCGCCTACCTGTTCGTGGCAATTTCCTTCGTGCGTCTGCGACACAGCGAACCGGATTTACCACGGCCGTTTCGTCTACAGCCGTACGGACTCGCGATTG
Organism: uncultured Acidibacter sp.; assembly: GCA_964541625.1. Lineage (GTDB taxonomy): Bacteria > Pseudomonadota > Gammaproteobacteria > Steroidobacterales > Steroidobacteraceae > UBA964. The sequence goes on along the minus strand of CAZIRD010000013.1, from coordinate 15,885 downwards.
GCTGGCTGGGTGTGATCTGTTGCGGTGCGCTCGGTCTGCTCTACCTTCCGGGTTCACCCTCCGCCCTGATCCCCATGGAGTGGTCCATCGTCGTTGCATGGTCTGCGGTCGGAGCAGCGTGCTACTTCAGGATTCTCGCGAAATGAGATTTCTCTCGCGAAGGCGGTTTGTAGCGATCAGCGGCTCGGCGGCTGCTCTAGGGCTTGCGCGGGCGGGACAGCAGCCTGGCTCCGCCGTCCCTCTGCGCATCCGGACGATTACAGCAGGCGTCTCGCTATCCTCCGTCGACGATTTCCCGCGCATAAGAGCGACTCTTGCGACCCTGAAATCAATCAGGACGACCTTTGAGGCAAGCGGATTCACAGTACAGAGCGTTCGGCTTGCCACGCAACCTCTGGCCGAATACCTGCCGGATTGGCAAAGCGAAGCCTCGATTGCAGCACTCGCCAAGCTGGACGCTCTGGCTATCGAAAACGGTGTGGGGCTGTCGCTCGGTCCGGTCATCAATCGGGACGAACACGTTGCCGCGACGGCTGGCTGGGCTCGGAAGTTAATCGGCACGACGTCACGAACGAATTTTTCGGTATCGGTCGCCTCGACTGAATCAGGCGTACACCAAAAAGCGATCGTGACTGCAGCTGAAGTCATGGCTGCGCTCTCGCGCGGTGGAATCAACGGTCAGGACAACTTCCGATTTGTGGCAAGCGCGTGCATTCCGGCCGGCACACCGTTCTTTCCCGCAGCGTGGCATTCCGGGGAGGATAGCTTCAGCATTGGGCTCGAGACGCCCAACCTCCTGCGAAAAGTATTTTCAGCTCCCGGCAGCATCGCTGACGCCGGTGCGCGTCTCAAGATCGCTCTCGATGCGGCTCTGTCGCCCATTGAATCTATCGCCCTGAAGATGTCCGAGGTCCACCGTCTTCGATACGCAGGCCTCGACGCGTCCCCCGCGCCAGGTCTGGATGCAAGCATTGGCGAGGCGATAGAGGTTCTCACCGGCAAACCATTCGGATCGGCATCCACGCTAGCGGCCTGCGCAGCGATCACTTCAGGTTTGAAGAGGCTCGCGGTGAAAACCTGCGGCTACTCCGGTCTCATGCTCCCGGTCGTCGAAGACAAAACGCTGGCGGAGCGTGCGTCGCAAGGTCGTTACGGAATATCCGAACTGCTTCTTTATTCATCGGTTTGCGGCACCGGCCTCGATGTCGTGCCATTGCCAGGCGATTTACCCGTGGACGACATAGCCAGAATCATCGGCGATGTTGCCGCGTTGTCCGTGCGCTACTCGAAACCGCTATCGGCACGCCTACTTCTGGTGCCGGGACGGCGCGCAGGCGAGCGAGTCGATTTCAATCATCCGATGCTGATGGGATCTCGAGTTTTCAGTCCAGACTGAATTTTCTTTTTGGAAGGCGCGCAAGACTCGGCTCTCTGTCGATCATTTTGCATGTGCATGGGCGGGGGAATCACTGTCTCAGCCCTCAAGCTTCAGGTAGCTGACCTGAGCTGCAAGAATATTACCCGGCCACACTGCAATAGCGGTCTCACGATCGCGCATGGCACTGAAATCACTCAATATTCTTTCCCCTATTCAACTGGCTTGACCTGCCGGGTGATTTTCGGACCGATTGATTCTTGGGATGATGGCTTTCTCCGGGCAGGAGGAAGCGATGAAGAAGGCAAGGTTTTCGGAAGAGCAGATGGTTCGGATCCTGCGGGAAGCCGATGCAGGGACGGTCGCCGAGACGGCGAAGAAGCACGGCATCCCGGAGCAGACGATATACCTCTGGCGCAAACGGTTCGGGCAACTCGAGGCGCTCGATGTGCGACGGCCCCGAGCCCTAGCGAGGCACCGCCAATCGGTTCGGGCGTACCCGGAGAATTCCTAGCGCGATCGGCAGTGCAAAGTTATACGATTTGAAGAGTGCAACCTCGATCAGAAGCGAGTTGCTCATCCGCAGGAGCTGATCAGCGAACGGCGCGGCAAGCAAACCCTCCGAGCGCCGGTAACCGATGGTCCGCAGGCCCGCGACGTGCAGGGACTCGAAAGTGGCCACTGCATAAAGAGCCACGCCGAGCACGCAAGGCGCGAGCATCTTCAGTCCCTGCCGCCCGCGGGTCGCGAGCGCCAGCAGGAATGCCGCGAGCGTGATCGACGGAAACAACAGATCCTGCCAGACCATGGGTCGCGCGGAGGTGACCTGCTCATCCCGGGCGAAGGGAATGACGCCGAGCGCAAGCAGAATTACCACCAAGAGGGCGAGAAGATAAATCCTTCGATCGGGTGTGACCGCCGATCGCTCCATGAATAACGCCGCGAACCAGAATCCCATGACAGCAAGCGGGCCGCCCTCGAGAAGCCCCTGTGCTGAATTGGCGAGGGGTCCCGTCAACGATTGACCGAACAGGGACATCCCAAACGGCCCGCGCAACCCCTCCGACTGCAGCCACCACTCCAGCAACGCATGAAAGACAGCACCGGAGATGAAGGCAATGGCATATCGCGTATCACCGCGGCGCCAGAGCACGGTGACGAAGACCATCGCCGCGAGACACAGCAGGACGCGCGTCTCGTAGTAACCACCCGTGTCGAAATACCGAACCATCAAAGGCGTATCGGCAGTCATGGAAAACCCGGGACTTTCAGCGCTGGATGAAGTTCCCTGCCGCGGGATCCGCGGGCGGCGTCACATACCAGAGACCACCGGCTCCACTCGCGTAATAGATTGCACCGAGCGTCGTGGGGACCAGTGTCAAACCGAAGTTTCGCGGCAGGTTTCGCACGCGCCCGAGTTCCCGACCGTCGGCGGCGCTTCGCCAGACGAGCTCTTCGCTCGGATAGCGTGGTGAGCCGTACTCGTCGCTGCGTGCTGCGCCGATATCGGTGGCGACCAGTACCCGGGCCTCACGATCGCCGAGCAGGCTGATGAAAGAACCGGTGAACTGCTCGGCATTCCATGCCAAAGAAAACCCGCAATCGGGATCGAAGTCGAGGGCTGCGAAACCCCCGTAGGCATCGCTCGTGTAAACGCGACGCGTGTCCCAATCGGCGCTCGCCTTGGAGGGCATGAAGGACCAGCGCTTCCCAACCGGTGCGCTGAACGGATGAATGTCATGGCGTCGATTCGAGTCTGCCTGCGATATGGCCACCAGACGCATCGGCGCCGAAGTGGGCAAAGCGTTAGTCTGAATGAGTACCCAGTCGCCGAAACCCACCGCTGCCGTGCCGCCGGTCTCGAGCCCCTGCCGGTAGGTGACGGGACCCCATGTCGTATCTTTGATCAGGCGCTTGCCGGACCGTTTCATGCGATAGATCTTGTCGACCCCCGCCAGATAGACGTACTCACGACCCCGGAAAACGACTGCGGTGATCCTGCCGCCGATCAGCTCCTCGGCTCGTCCCGACCAGACGATGTTCAGAGTCGCTGGATCGATCATCACGAGCGCCGAGGACGGCAGGCCGTCGACACCGCAGACGATGAACGCGCGAAACCCCTGTGTAGGGCAGTCGGGCTTGCGGTGATGCGACTTGGTGAGAAGGGTGCCGTCTGACAAGACCACAAAGCCGTTATAGGCTGTATGCGCCAATCCACTGGGCGCCGGCAGCTCGGTCGTCGCAACCACCTTGCCGGTCGCGGGGTCGAGTTTCGCGAATCGCGTGGCATACACCACGTAGATGAAGCCGTTTTGATGAATACCGATTCCGCCCGGGTAGTTCCAGAAGTTCGGATCGTTCGGGATCGGCAGCGAAGCACGCCAGAGTTCGCGCTGCTGCTCCGCGTCGTAGCGACTGACGAAGGGCGTTGCCTCGGAAGGACCCGCGACGACCCCACCGAGCACGAACACCCGACCCTTGGAATCGAGCGCAGTGCTCCAGACGCCGGGGAGATCCGCCACCTTGCGGCCGACGGGCGCCCCGCTCGACGCCGCGAAGGGCTGGGCATTCGCAAACACGCTCGTTCGGTCGGAACCCGAATGTTCGAAGGCCCCCACCGCCGGGTCCCAGCCGGGACGCTGCGCTGCTGCAGCAAGATCGACGGCCGCCAACTGATCGGCGGCAAGCACCGCTGCGCCAAGCTGCGCAACGGTCACGAGTAGCGCTCTAAGGTTTTTCACCACCAAACTTGAGAGAGACCTCGATGCCATAGCGCCGTCCCTCGTTGTAATAGTTGTTGCCGTTGACGTTCTGGAGTGCAAAGACCTCTTCGGAGAGGTTCTTCCCGTACGCACTCACTTGCCACCAACCGCCGCGCAATGCGACGCGGGCATCATACATCTGGTAGTTCTCGAGTTTCCTGCCGGTGACGTCGGCCGTGCCACCGGTGGCGTTTTCGTTACCGCCCTGCTCCTTGCGCAGATTGCCGCCGATCACGACGTCGATCTCTGCAGTCAACGGATAGGCGTAAAACGCACCGAAGTTTAGCGTCAGGTCGCGTGCGCGATTGACCCGGGCATCGGAGATGTCCACCAGTCTGCCGGACGTCAAAATCTGTGATCCGGGATCGAATCGCCCATCTTGGGTGGCAATCCCGAGGTTGTAGGTCAGACGCGCACGACCGATCGGGATAAGACCGGCCACCTCAGCCTCGGCGCCCCAGTACTTCGCACCCGGAACGTTGACCAGTACGAAGGTCGTGTCCGTGGTGCTCGCCGCAGTAACGATCTGCAGGTTTTCGTTGACTGTGTAGTAGGCGGAAAGTCCAAATCGCATGCGCCAATCGGGGATACGTCCCTTGATACCGATTTCGTAGCCTTTGGCCGACTCTGGATCGTACTCGAGCAGGGCCAGATTGCTGACACCCTGGTTGAAGCCTCCCGGGCGGAAGCCCGAGGAGTAGCGTGCATAGAGATTGGTCGTCTCGCCGATCCTGTAGCGCAGCGACACCCCGGGCAGAGATTTACTCCACTCGGGATTGGTGTTCTGAACGGGCCCGGTAACCAGATCTATTCTTTGAAAGCGGAATGCTTTCTGATCCCGTTGATATCGCAGTTCCACCGCCGCTGCCAGTTTATCGTTGATCGCGTAATCGAGCGATCCGAACGCAGACCATGAACTGAGCTTCTCGAGCGCCGAGTCGCGTCGAACAGCCTGCGCTCGCAGTGCTGCTGCCGACGTCGAAGGTACGCTGCCGCCATTGAAGGAGAGAACCTCCGACAGGGTGCTCTGCCAGTCCGCACCCACCAGCCAAGAGAGCGCACCACCTCCGGGGACGGACGTCAGACGCATTTCGACGCCGTCACGATCAAAGTCTTCGCTCTGGTTCGCGATCATATCGACGCCGGCAAGTCCCTCGAGGCCAAGGAAATGATCGAGGTCCTCGTTGGATCGACGACCCTCGCGCCGCTTCGTCGCATAGATCGCGGTGAAGTTGCCGAGGTCTGTCGTGCCTTCGAGTTCGACGTAGGTAGTTCGGTCTTCGATCTTGACCCGACCCACTCGACTTGCATTACGCAGGTAAATATCCGGGTCAAATATTCGACCCGCCGGTAACCCCGTGGAGAGCCGACGACCGAGCGCAGAAAAGCCCGCTCCATCTGAGGAATAGTTCTCGAAGGTCAGGCGGGTCTGCCACTGCTCGCTCAGGTTGACCAGCACCTGCGCACGAGCGCCCTGATAGTTCTGCGCATCGAGTTTGCGGCCCGTGTTCACATCGGTGATGTCACCGCCGCGCTGATCGACTTCGAACCCGCCGAGGCGCACGGCCATCCTGTCGGCAGCGATCACGCCGTTGAATACCCCGCCGATATTGCTCTTGTCGGCAGATCCGTACTCCGCGGTGATGCTACCGCCATTTTCCATTGAGGGGCGGTTGCTGACGACGTTGATAGCACCACCGACGGCATTACGACCGTACAAGGCGCCCTGCGGGCCACGGTAGACCTCGACCCGGGCGTTGTCGAAATAATCGAGGCGATTGAAGGACCGACCACCGAAACCGCCACCGGCGACGAAGATCCCGTTTCGATAGATTCCGGTTGCACTCTCGGAGAAACCGTTACGGCCACCGCCCTGACCTCGGATCGCGATATCGTTGAGATAGTCCGGACCACCCGTCACGAGCAGCGCACCGGGGACCTGCCGCAAATAATCGGCCATGCCATCCAGTACAAGATTTTCTTGATCGGCGGCAGTGAGCGCCGAAATGGATACCGGTACGTCCTCGAGCGACTCGCTGCGCTTCCGGGCCGTGACGACCACTTCGGTCAGTGCATAGCCCCCCGTCGCAGTCGTGCCCACGCTCTGCGCCATCGCGAGCCCGGGCGGCAAACATGCAAACAGCCCGAGCAAAGCACCCGCATGAACATCGATTTTGCTCATAACCCCACCCTCTGCAACGGCCATTCCGGTGAACAGAAGACGTTATTTAATCTTTTCGATTCTTTCAATACGCGAAATTGGAAAAATTAGATCTTCGAGGAATCCTTGTTTTAAAGAGGTTTTTTCACGTTTGCAGACTCCGGGAACTTCGAATTTTTCAAAATCGGCCGGTTGACCGATTTTCATTGCAGTCGGTCTAATGCCGATCCATGACTATCGATCGCGATCGCCGCGCCCTTTTGGCAGCCACCCTCACGGGACTCGCCTACGGCAGCAGCTCAGTGGACGCAGTCGTCGGCGTCGGCCGTCCGGCGTACCTGCCGAAAAAAAATCTCCCCATCACCACCATTGAGCGGATGGACGTCATCGACCCGGTGCGGCAGCGTCTCGTACCGACGCGTGCCTACCTACCCGACACCCGAGAGGTCTGTCCGGTCATCATTTTCAGCCATGGTTTCGGTGGCGACCTCGGCTCGTTCGCCGCCGTTGGCCGCAGCTGGGCGTCGGCGGGGTACATCGTCCTGCATCCGACACATGCTGACTCCGTTCGTTTTCCGGATCCGAACGTTCCCTCGACGCGGGCCGCCGTGCTCGGCACGCTGATGGCGGGCGGGCTCACCCCCGGCGGGGAGCGCGGGGCAGCTGCCCTGCAATTGGCAAAACTCATCGAAAATCCCGTTTATCTTGAGAGCCGACTCGCCGATGTGGCCATGCTGACGAGCATGCTGAAAACGGGGAGCGGCCTCGACCCGCGAGTCCACACGATCTCGGACCATACGCTCGTCGGAATGGCAGGACACTCGTACGGGGCCTACACGACGATGGTGCTCGGCGGTGCAACCCTCTCGACGACAGCGCGCAACCCCTCGCGAAAGCTGCGCAGCCATTTCTCCGCCTTCCTGGCTTACAGCCCGCAGGGCTCTGGTAGCGTTGACCTGACCAAGGAGAGCTTTCGCGGCCTCGATGAACCTTTCTTCGCCATCACCGGCACCAAGGATTTCAACCTCGACGGACGTGGCGTCGACTGGCGTACCGAGGCTTTTGCACTCAGCCCACCACGTAACAAGTTCCTCGCCATCGTCCGCGATTTCACCCATCTGAGCTTTGACAAGAGCGACGAAGCCGGGAATCAGCTGCGCACCCTCGAGGCGAGTTTTTGGGATGGTTGGCTGAAGGGCAACGAGGAGTCGAAAAAGTCGCTGCGGTCGCGCGCAGCGCAATCCACCGAGGGCGAGCTCGTCTGGTTGCGCAGGCGCTAAAGCACAAACGGAGGATCGCACGATGATCGTGTTTCTGCATGGCTGGTTGATGGATGCGCAGATGTGGCCGAAGATTTCTTCGCCCCGTTCCTCGCATCGAACTCTTTTTCTGAGTCAGCCTGCACACGGCCCGGCGCCTGGACCGGATGTTGCGTGGACGATGGATGATTGGTGCGCATGGGTCGAACAGCAGATCGGCGACATTGATCCGCGAGAACTGATCCTGGTCGGACACTCGATGGGCGGCATGCTGGCCCAGGCCCTCGCGCTGCGACGTCGACCCGCCGCCCTGATACTTGTGGGCACCACAGCGCAGCCTTGGCCTCCCGAGATTCAGCAGTCCTGGCTTGGGCTGGTTGGCACCGTCGAAAATGCATGGTCTTCCGAACTCGCGGCGCAGCTCGCACCGCTCCTGCTCGGCCGTGGCTTTCTGCAAACCCACCCCGCCTGGCTCGAATCCTGGGTCACCCGTGTCGCCGCGTGGAGTCGTCGCGGCATGATGAATCTCGCGCATGCCGCCGCAACTCGCCCCGATATCAGCACGGCGGTCGCGGCCATCGGTGTACCGACGCTCGTCATCCATGGACAGGCGGATGCCTCGATCCCCCATGTACTGGGCGAGGATCTTGCGCAACGCACAGGCGGTGAATTGCTGTCGCTCCCCGACGTCGGACACTGTGCCCCACTTGAGGCTCCAGAAATCTTTGCTACGACTCTTCAGCGATTTGTGGCCTCGCTGTAAAGGGTCAGGATAGAAGTATGTTCGACAACCCAGCCCTGTCGCTCATCGATATGGTCGCAATGCACGCACGCTATCGCGGCAGACGAACCGCCGTGATCGGTCCAGAGGGCAGCCGCGACTGGCAAGGCCTCAATGTGAATGTCGAACGCCTGGCTGCCATCCTCGCCGAGCTCGGTGTACGACACGGCGAGCGGATCGCCCTCCTCTTGCCGAACTCCATCCCCGCACTCGAAGCCATGCTAGCGACTCTGCGCTGCGGCGGCGTCATGGTTCCGCTGTCGGCCTTTCTCAAGCCCGAAGCGCTCGCCGGAATGATCGATGATGCCGGTGCGACCATGTTGGTGACGACCGCAGTGCTCGCGCCGCTTGCGCAAGAGACGGCAAAGATCGCCAAAAGCCCGCGCGTTCTAGTCGGTCTGGATTTCGCGGCGTCGGGTTGGACCGATATCTCGGCCATGACTCCGCCGCCGCTGCAGCCGCTCGTCGTCGTGCCGACGGATCCCATGAACATCATCTACTCATCGGGAACCACCGGGCTACCGAAGGGCATCGTCCACTCGCACCACACGCGAATTCTCGGTGCGATGGGACTGGGTCTCGAGTTTCGCATCGACGCAGTATCGGTTTCGATCATTGCTACTCCGCTCTACACAAACGGGACGTGGATGACGCTGCTGCCGACACTCTGCACGGGCGGGACCACGGTGCTGATGCAAGGCTACACTGCAGAGGGTTTTCTGGACGCCGTCGAGCAGCATGGCGGCACACATGCCTTCCTTGTGCCCACGCAAATCCGCGGAGTGCTCGATGCCCAGAGGACTCGGCCGCGCGATCTTGCCAGTCTGCGCATGATCATCAGCGCGGGCAGCGCGATTCCAAGAAGTTGGAAGGATGAGGCGATCGAAACCTTCGGCGGTCGACTCATGGAGCTCTACGGACTCACCGAAGGCGTAGGCACGACGTTGCGACCCGAGGACATGCGACGCAAACCCGACTCCGTCGGCACGCCGATCGGCGCGATCGACATCCGCATCCTCGACGACCAAGATCAGGTCGCACCGCCGGATACGATCGGCGAGATCGTCGGCTACGGTCCCGGACTGATGATCGGCTACCACAACCGACCCGAAGCGACCCACGAGGCCATCTGGCGCGACGAGCGTGGGCGCACCTTTCTGCGTACTGGCGATATCGGCCGAATGGATACCGAGGGTTTTCTCTACGTGCTCGATCGCAAGAAGGACATGATTGTTAGTGGCGGAATCAATGTTTTCGCGAAGGACATAGAGGAGATACTTCATCAGCACCCTGATGTCTTCGACGTCGCCGTCGTCGGCGTACCGCACCCCAAATGGGTCGAGACTCCCGTCGCACTCGTCATCTCAAAACCCGGCGTGCAACCGGACACCACAGAAATCCGGAACTGGGCGAACTCGCGACTTGCAAGACACCAGCAGCTTGATCGTGTGATCTTGCAAACCGCCGATTTCCCGCGGAATGCACTTGGCAAGGTGTTAAAGCGCCAACTTCGCGAATCGCTCTCCTGAAGCCAGCTCTGTTCATGTCCGAATCAGTCTGGATCATTGGCGCGAGCTCGACGAAGTTCGGCAAGTCTCCTGCCACCTCGTTCAAAGATTTCACGCGTCAAGTCGTGACGGAAGCACTGGTTGACGCCGCCTTGCCGGATGGTCGACAGATCGACGGCGCGTGGTTCGGCAACTGCGCCATGCATGCAGTCGGGCAAAGTTCGATCCGCGGCCAGGTCTGCCTGATTCCGCTCGTGCGCGAGGGTCTGCTGTCTGAGCGTATGCCGGTCGTCAATGTGGAGAATGCCTGCGCGACCGGTTCGGCTGCGATCCACGGTGCCCGAAACTCCATCCTTGCCGGCGAAAGCAGGTTCGCCCTCGCAATCGGAGTTGAAAAACTGATCGCGGCCGACGGCACGGGCTCGACGTCGTTGGCGGGCGGCTCGGACATGCTCGATCCGCAGGAGATGATCGCCTACTTTTCGTCGATGGCCGACAGAACCGGCAAGGCTTTCGCCACCGGTTCGGATCGCTCGATGTTCATGGACACTTACGCGATGCAGGCGGCCTTCCACATGAGGCGTCATGGCACTACCGTGGCGCAGATCGCGGCGGCTGCCGCAAAGACCCACAACTTCGGCGCTCTGAATTGCCTTGCTCAGTACCGCTTCACGACCACCGTCGAGCAGGTGCTCGCCGATCGACCCGTCAGCTACCCACTCACGCGTTCGATGTGCTCACCCCTGAGCGATGGTGCAGCAGCGATCGTGCTGTGCTCCGACGAAGGTCTGCAACGGCTTGATACACGCACGCGTGAACGCGCCATCAAGCTGCGCGGGATGGGCCTTGCTGGCGGCAAGTACCGCGATCCGGATGAAGCCTCGCTGAGTCGCACCGCCGCGCAGCGAGCCTATCGGGCTGCGGGTGTAACACCGCAGGACATCGACGTTGCAGAGGTCCACGACGCGACGTCCTTCGCAGAGATCTATCAGGCGGAGATGATGGGGTTCTGCGCCGACGGCGCCGGCGGACCTTTTATTGAAGACGGCGGTGGCACGCTCGATAGTCGGGTCGCAATCAACACTTCGGGCGGACTCATCTCGAAGGGACACCCTATAGCCGCCACCGGTTGCTCGATGATTTTCGAACTCGTAACGCAGTTACGTGGCGAAGCGGGTCGTCGGCAGAAACGGGGTGCCCGCCTCGGGCTGGCTGAAAATGGTGGCGGCGCGATCGGCTTCGACGAAGCGGTCTGTTACGTCAGCATCCTTGAGCGGGCCGGTGCGTGATGTTGCCGAGCACGGTAGTCGATGGCTAGGGACGCGGGATCAATCCATTCGCGAAAAAAGACGAAAAGGCCGCGATAATCTCGGGCACGCTGTTGCGGCCCGTAGCCTGATACCAGCGTGGGATCCAGTTGGTGGCGCCAGCGATTGCGAGCCTCGCAAGACGAGCATCGTGCGGCCGCATGGAACGATCGACCATACCTCGCTCGAACATTCGGGCAGTGATGCGCTGCAGCGCGTCGTCCCGCCGTCGTACTTCGCTCTGGTGTCCGACGACCAGCGAAGGGACACGCGAAAAATTGACGAGCGGCCCTTGCGGGCCTGCGTGCAAGTCGATGATCGAGCCCACGTAGCGCAGCAGCTGTATCAGCCCGTCATCGGTGCGTTCATCGATGGAATCGAGCATGTTTTTCATCAGATCAAGCGAGCGGAAGTAGCACGCATACAGCAGCTCTTCCTTGCTGCTGACGTAGTGATAAAGCGCACCCTTGCTTACCCCGAGATGCTTGACGATCTGATCAAGATTAGCGTTGTCGTACCCGTTGCGATTGAAGAACATGGAGGCCGCCCGCAGTACTGCCTCTCGTTTCATGTTGATCTGAAACTCGCGACTGAAGACGTTCGCAGCACGAGTCGTCGCAGATCGAACCGTCACGGGTCTAGGCCACTCGAGCACGGCCTTGCCAGGTCGCGACAAACCATGCAAGAAGATGTCGAGAAACGCTTCGCCGATCTCGGAAGCCTTGAGCGGATCCCGACCGGGTCGCCACCAGGTGAGGGTCCAGTTGAGCGCACCGATGATTGCGAGGCTCGTCAGATGCGCGTCGAGCATCTGCAGACTGCCATCTCGGCTACCAGCCTCGAGAATGGCGCGCAAGAAGGTGTCGTGCTCGCGCGCAAGACGGACGACCTTCCTGCGGTGCGTGGCCGTGAGCACTGTCGTGTCACTGACGAAGGCAACAAGCGGACCGGCATCATCCGTCTGCAGACGGATGTAGCGCTCGAAACGCTCGCGACCCGAACCCTTGGTGCGAAAAGCCGTCTCGGCGTTGCCCCGACCGATCTCCCCGGCCTCGGCGTAGCACTGGTAGACCAACTCTTCCTTGTTCTCGAAATAGTAGTAGAGGGAAGTTTTGTCGAGCGACAGTTTGGTCGCTACCGCCTCAAGCGAAGCGTTGGAGAGTCCGTCGAGATTGATGGTCTCAACCGCCGCTTCGAGGATCCGGGCCCGATTGGCCTTGAAACGCGACGGTCGACCCCGCGCCCGGCGCACCCGCACCACCCTCTCGCGATTTCCGTCAGCGACGGCTTTGGACCTCTTCATGCGTTTCAGTGATAAGGGTCAATGGTGGTGCGGATATCGTGCCTTTTATTGTACGCAGATCGCGGCCCTCGGGCTGTTACGATCCGCAACTTCTCTCGATCATTTCCCTAAATAGGCCGCAGGAAATCGAACCATGAATAATCTGTTTTCAGTCGCCGGAAAAGTCGTCCTCGTGACGGGCGGATCACGCGGCATCGGTGAGATGATCGCCGCGGGTTTTCTGGCCAACGGCGCAAAGGTGTATATCAGCTCGCGCAAGGCAGAGACCTGTCAGGCGACCGCCGAGCGGCTCGCCCGCGAGTACGGCGGGGAATGCGCTGCGCTCCCTGCAGACCTCTCGAAGATGGAGGGCGTCGCTGCACTCGCCGCCGCCCTCGCAGCACGCGAACCATCGCTCGATGTGCTCGTGAACAATGCGGGCGCCTCGTGGGGCGCACCCCTTGGTCAGTTTCCCGAAGTCGGTTGGGACAAAGTCATGGATACCAACGTCAAGGGCGTGTTTTTCCTCACTCAGGCGCTGCTGCCAATGCTGCGTGCGGCCGGCAACGCCGAATCGCCCGCACGCGTCATCAACATCGGTTCGGTCGACGGGATCGGCACGCCGACTTTCGAGACCTACTCATACGGGCCCTCCAAGGCGGCGCTGCATCATCTCACTCGCATGCTCGCGGCACGGCTCGTGCGCGATCACATCATCGTCAACGCCATTGCACCCGGGCCCTTTCCGACCTGGATGCTGAGTACGGGCGTAGGCTTCGGCGGCAAGATCGAGGGTGATGGGGTCGACTGGGCAGCTGTAGGTCGCACCAATCCGCGAGGTCGGGTAGGAACACCGGAGGACATCGCGGGGCTCGCGATCTTCCTCTCGTCTCGCGCCGGCGCCTACACGGTTGGTGAAGTCATCACTTGCGACGGGGGTCTGCTGGTGGGGCGCTGACCGCCGCCGCGATATCAGGGGCGGCGAAGAAAAAATTCCAGATGACATCACGACCACTGACGTCGCGACTCGACACACCCGACAGTGCAGAGATGCGCGGGTCGTTGTACTCCCGCGGACCCTCGCCCGGGAGTCGGTGGCCCCCGCCCTCGACGATCACCATCTCGAGCGGCACGGCGCAGCCCTGCGCGCGCTCGACCCGGACGCGGGTGCCATCGTTCGGATCGGTGTCGGCAAGATTTTCGCGTATCACTGTCTCGCTGCAGCGGTACTGCCGTCGCCAGAAGTCCATGGTCGCTGCGGCACTCAGCACTGTCCCGCGATCATCGCCCGACATCGCGGCGACGCCACCGCCCATAAAAGGCATCATCCGATCGGCCGTGGCAACAATGAGCTGTATCGGTACGGACCGTGTCGGCGCGCACCGATCCTGCATTTTCGCTGGCAACTGCGCCACGAAAGGAGCTACGCCCGCGAGCGCGCGCTTTTTCATTTCAAGGCCTCAGTTCGTTTTGGTGGTCAATCACAATCCCACAGCACCGATGAGCACAGGAGCGATGAACAGATATTGCATCGGTCCCAGTTTTTCGTCGAACACGAAAAGACCGAGCGCAGCGGCAGCGACGATACCCACGCCCGCCCAGAAGCAGCCGCAATAGCAGGCGATAGAGAGCATGCCCCACAATCGTTTCTCCAACCCGTCGGAAAGCTTCAGCAGAAAAGTGCCGGCGACTTCCAACTTGATGGCGATGGCAAGAAATACCCAAGCGTTCACAGCATTCTCCACGCGGAGAGTCCGATGATGACTTTACCCCGAGTCGAACTGAGGATCAGCCGAAAATGACACGTGTTTTGCTATCCCTTCTGGCACTCATGCTTTCGATCACGATGAGCGGATCTGCAGCGGCCACGCCTGCGAACGGTGACGACCTGATCGAAAGAGCATTTTTCTTCGGTTTTCCGGTCTACGAAATGATGCGTGTCCGCGGCAACTCGCGGGCACCCGTCAACACCATCGGCTTGCGCAGCATGCTCACGGGCCCAAAGGATCGCGCGATCACCGCCCCGAACAACGACACGCTCTATGCGAGCGCCTGGCTGGATCTCGCTGCCGGCCCCATCACGCTCGATGTACCGGCACTGCCTGAGCGTTACTACAGTGTGCACTTGATGGATCTCTTCACCGATGCGTTTGCGATTCCGGGAACGCGCGCGGACGGCGGGCAGGGCGGACGGTTCCTGATCGTCGGGCCAGACTGGAAAGGCGATGCCGAGAGGGGAGTCCGCGTGTTGCGAGCGCCGACCAACGACGTCTGGATGATCATTCGTATTCTGGTCGATGGCCCCGATGACCTCCCGTCGGCCGTCGCCGCGCAGCAACAATTCCAGCTATCCCAGGCAGCACCCGCACGCCCCTTCGAGCCGCCGACACCGACCATACCGACGGCCGAGGTCTTTCTTGCGGTCGTCAATGCCGCGCTCGCGCGCAGCGAGGTCCCGGCGCAGCATCGTGACCGCCTCGCCCGCCTGGCGTCCGTGGGGCTCGGTCCTGGCGCACCGGCGTGGAACGAATTGTCCGCAGAGGTCCGGGTACGCTGGCAGCAGCTGATGCAGAACTCGCGCGAAGCATTGCGCCACGGCTTTGCCACAGCGGGAACTCATCGCAACGGATGGTTCCATCCTCGCCCTGGACTAGGACGCTTCCGTGAGGATGACGCATATCGCGCGGCCGTCGCACTCGGCGGACTCGCTGCGCTCCCGGAGGAGGAAGCCCTCTATCTCAACAGCGATACGGATTCGGCCGGTAAACCATTCGACGGCAACAGGACCTACCGGTTCATCGTCCCCAAAGAGATCCCCATCGCCGCGTTCTGGTCGCTGACGCTCTACGAGCCCGATGGCACGGGGCGATGGTTTCTGTACGACAATGAGATCGCGCGATACGCGATCGGTAATCGCTCAAAAGGAGTCGTGCGTGCGCCCGATGGCACGATCCGCGTCGCCATCCAGAACACGCGTCCAGACGATCCGCTCGTCAACTGGCTCCCGGCTCCGCCGGGGCTCTTTCGACTGAGCTTTCGCGCCTATCTGCCGGGTCCGGAGTTTCGCGACGGCAGATTCCTGCTGCCGCCGGTCAACGAAACATCTATTAAAGAATAAGGGACATAATTCATGACCAAGCCGACGACCCTCGTTTTCCTGCGGCTCGCTTTCTTTGGCGAATCCATTTCCGCCGTTGCAGTATAGGCAAAGGTCTGCGACGCCACACTCTAGGACGCTGCACGAGCAAACCGCGAAGTACCGGTTCGTGTCCGTCTGCCAGCCGTCGACGGTCCGACGCCGGTCGTCATCTTCAGTTACGGCCTCGGTGGCAATGTCGATGCCGACGATCCTGCCGAGTCAGTGGCTACCCTATGTATGGGATATGGATCGCGGCGGTAATCCCCCCATTTCTGGTGGGGCTGAGAAGTAGACGTTACGCAGCCATGGCC
>CAZIRD010000012.1:38695-44595 GCA_964541625.1 uncultured Acidibacter sp. | reverse complement strand
TGGCGGACAGGCCCGCACTCTGCCGGCCGCCGCCGCCGGTGACGGCTATCTCGCGCGGGTGAGCTGGTTCCCGGACTCCGCCTCGCTCGCCGTGCAGCGCCAGCCGCGCGACCAGCAGCGGCTGCAGTTGCTGCGCATCGACGTCGCCACCGGCGCTTCGCGGCTGCTGCTCGAGGAGCGCAGCGACACCTGGGTGGATCTGCACGACGAACTCACCTTCCTCGCCAGCCGCAAGGCCTTTATCTGGTCATCGGCCCGCAGTGGCTACGATCACCTCTACCTCTACGACTGGGACGGCAAGTTGCTGCGGCAGATTACCGCCGGGCCCTGGATGGTCACCGGCAGCGGTCGCGAACGGGCGATCGAGGCGGTCGACGAAGCGCGCGGTCTCGTCTACTTCACGGCCAACCGCGACACGCCGATCGAACGCCACCTTTATGTCGCACCGCTAGCCGGCCCGACCGACCCGCAGCGTATCGACGCCGGCATCCGCAAGCTGAGCACGGCGGCCGGCTGGCACGGCAACACGCTCTCCGCCGATGCGAGCCTCTGGCTCGACAACTGGTCGACGCCGGATGATCCGCCGTCGCTGAGCCTGCGGCGCACCGACGGGCGGCTGATCGACGTACTGGTTGCCAATCGCCTCGACGAGGCGCATCCCTATGCGCCGTATCGCGCCGCACACCAACCGACCGAGTTCGGCACGCTGACCGCGAGTGACGGCCAGTTGCTGCACTACCAGCTGACAAGACCGGCGGGATGGCAGCCGGGCCGACGCTATCCGGTGATCGTCGAGGTCTACGGCGGCCCGGGAGCGCAGCAGGTGCGCCGGGCCTGGGGCGGTCTCTTCCGCCAGTACCTCGCCCAGCAAGGCTACGTCGTCTTCACGCTCGACAACCGCGGCTCGGGCTTCCGCGGCCGCGCTTTCGAAGGCGCGATCCATCGGCGCATGGGCACGGTCGAGGTCGAGGATCAGGTGCGCGGCGTCGAGTTCCTGCGTTCGCTGCCCTACGTGGATGGCAGCCGTATCGGTGTCTGGGGCTGGAGTTACGGCGGCTACATGGCACTCATGTGCATGGTGAAGGCCCCCGGTCATTTCGCGGCCGGCGTATCCGGCGCGCCGGTCACCGACTGGCGTCTCTACGACACGCACTACACCGAGCGCTACATGGGCATGCCCGCAGACAACCCGGCGGGCTATCGCGACGGCATGGTGATGAGTCACGCCGGCGATCTGCAGGGGCCCCTGCTGGTGATGCACGGCATGGCGGACGACAACGTGCTCTTCACGCACAGCACGGCGCTCTTCAAGACGCTGCAGGATCTCGGCAAGCCGTTCGAGGTGATGCCCTATCCGGGCAGCAAACATGGTCTGCTGCGTTTCGCCTCGACCGGGCCGCACGCCTACGCGAGCATCGCCCGCTTCTTCGCCCGTACGCTGCGCCCGGACCGGCCAAGAGTCGATGCGCCGGGCGGCGAACCCATTGCCACACGCTGATATTGTCACACGCTGATCAAGGGGGTCTGCCGTGCGCAGCCTGAAACCGTTGTTCGACCGCAATCGGGAGTGGGCGGATGAGATCACCGCGCACGACCCGGATTTCTTTGCCAAGCTGGTCGGCCAGCAGTCGCCCGACTATCTGTGGATCGGCTGTGCGGACAGCCGCGTACCCGCCAATGAAATCGTCGGTCTGCTGCCCGGCGAACTCTTCGTGCATCGCAACGTCGCCAACGTGGTGGTCCACACCGACCTCAACTGCCTGTCGGTGTTGCAGTACGCGGTCGACGTGCTCGACGTCGACCACGTGATCGTATGCGGCCACTACGGCTGCGGCGGCGTGCACTCCGCGCTGCGCAACGACCGGCTGGGCCTGATCGACAACTGGCTCCGGCACGTGCAGGACGTGATGAAGAAACACCACGCGCGGCTCGCCGAACTGCCGGACGAAGCAACGCGGCTGCACCGGCTCTGCGAGCTCAACGTCATGGAGCAGGTGCTGAACGTCGGCCAGACGACCATCGTGCAAAGCGCCTGGGACCGCGGCAAGGCGCTGGAGATCCACGGCTGGATCTACGACCTGCACGACGGACTGCTCAAGGACCTCGCGGTGTGCGTCAAATCACCCGCGGAGTTCGCCGAGGTCTATCGACAGGTGGCCTCGGGCAACTGACCGGCCACCCGTTCCTGGCCGACCTCAGGGCAGTTTGATCTTGCCGCCGAGCGTCTGGCCGAGCGCCGCACCCGCCTCGGGTACCACGATGCGCGACGCCGCTTCGCGCCGCATCTGCTGCGCTTCCTCGATGGCTTCTTCCAGCGCCTGTCGCACCGCTTCCGGAAACTTCTCCACGGCTTCGGCCAGCGTCGCAGCCTCGATCTCGAAGCCAAGCGGCAGCACGCCGCCCGGCGTCATCAGCTGGGTCTGGCCAAGCCAGAGCACCGGGCGCGCCGCATCGAGCGAGCCGTCGAGGCTGATCGGCGTCATCCGTCGCAAGGTGCCGGCGCGGCGGTCGGTGAACACCTCCTCGCGGTAAAGGCTGGTGGCGTCGATCCGGATGTCGGGCAGGCCAAGGTCCTGTGTGCTCATGCGTTGTTTCCTTTGCTGAGATTCGATTCGGCGATGTTCGCCATGGTAGCCGGTTGCCCATGCTGGCGGATGAGCACCTTGCGACGGAAGAAGCGTGTGTAGCCCGCGGCACCCATGCGTGAACCGCCCATGCCTGAGAGTTTGAAGGAGTGCTTCTCCATCTCGTGGCACATCGCAGTGAGTGAACCATCGTTGAGACTGATGCCACCGGCATCGATCTGTCGCCCGATGCGCTCGGCCTCCTCCAGCGAACCGGCGATCACCCCGGCGGAGAGTCCGTAGACTCCCTCATTCGCGAGTTCGATGGCCTGCTCGATGGTGTCGTAGGGCATCACCGGGATGACGGGACCAAAGGTCTCGTCGTGCATCACCTGCATCGAGTGGTCAACATCGACGAGCACCGTGGGCCGCAGCCATTTGCCGCCGTGATCTTCGATCTCGCCGCCGCAGAGCACGCGCGCACCCTTGGCGCGCGCGTCGGCTATTTGCGCGGCGACGATCTCGGCCTGCTTCGCGAAAATGAAAGGACCGATTGTTCCCTGATGGATGTCCGGCCAGTTCGGCTCGATACGGCGCGCCTTCTCGACCAATCGGGCGACGAACGGCTCGTAGATCCGCCGATCGACATAGACACGCTCGAGGCTCTGGCAGGCTTGCCCGGTGGCGAGGCAGGTCGCACGCAGCGCGACATCGGTCGCGCGCTCGAGATCGGCGCTGGCGGTAATGATCAACGGATCGTTGCCGCCCAGTTCTAGGAAAGCGGGAATGAAATGACTCGCCGCATTCGCGGCTACTTGCCGCCCGGTGGCGACGCTGCCGGTGAAGCAGATGACATCAGCGCTCGCCACGAGCTGCTCGCCGGTCGCACGCCCGCCCGGCTGGACGTGCAGCACGGCCGCGAGCTCAGGCACCGCGGCGATCGAGCGCATCGCCGGCGCCACGAATCGCGGTGTCACCTCGCTCGGCTTCACGAACACCGCACAGCCGGCGAGCAGTGCGGGGATTGCGTCAATGAAACACAGCGAGACCGGGAAGTTCCAGGGGCTGATGACGCCGACCAGCGGATACGGCACGTACTGCGAGCGGTAGGAGATGTTCGGCATCGTCGCCGAGCGCAGCTCCTCTTCCACTGCCAGCGACGGCGTGAGCGCCGTCCAGCGGTCGATCATGCCGAGCACCGAGGCGACCTCGCTGCCGGCAATCAGGAAGCGGCCGGTGTCCTCGGCGAGCGCGGCGGTGATCTCGGCCTGTCGTGCCACCCACTCGGCGCGCCAGCGACGCAACACCTCGATGCGCACGGCGAGTGGTCGCGCGCTCCATGTCTGTTGTGCCGTGCGCAGCGCAGTCAGCCGACTCGCGAGTTCCGCGGCGCCAGGCGCCGCGAACACGTGGTCAACCACGCCGGTGCGTGGGTTGCGTACCTCGATGCGCTCCCCGGCAGCGGCAGGTTTCACGGCGCTCGCCGCCGTGATGGTCGATATCGTGCTCGTATCTTGCTGCATGGGCGCTGGCTGCTCGGCGGTCTTCAGGATGATGTGGTCGTGCTTGCAGCGTGCTGCAAAGCCTGAATGAAGGGCAGATCCGCTTCGAGGATGTCCGCGTCCTGCAGTGCTGTCACCGCCACCCAACGCAGGCGCTGGCCGTCGAGGCCGCGCGGCGTGCCGGTGAACTCGTGCGCGGTGAAGAACATCAACCGCAGCTCGCGATCCGGGTAGGTGTGATCGAGCGTCATGACATGCTGCGCTTCGCCCACCTCGATACCGAGTTCCTCACGCAGCTCGCGGCGCAGCCCGTCGGCAGGCAACTCGCCGACGGCGAGCTTGCCGCCCGGAAACTCCCAGCGACCCGCCATGTGCTTGCCGACCGGGCGTTCGGCGATCAGCACCTGGCCCTGCGCATCGCGCAGCGCTGCGGCGACCACGACCACGCGCCGGGTATCCGTGTCTCCGCTCAGGCCTGCAGCACTCCGTGGCACTGCTTGAACTTGCGACCGGAGCCGCAGGGACAGGGCTCGTTGCGACCCACCTTGCGATCACCACGCACCACGGTGCCCTGCTGCACGGGTTCGGCGAGGAAGCCGCTGGTGCCGCCACCCGCCGCACCCTCAGCGGGTGCCGGCGCGGTGAGCACCGACTGGGCCTCGGCGTGCTGCGCCTGCAGCGCGGCGAGCAACCGCTGCTGGCGCTCCTCCTCCTCGCGCTGCAGCTCGGCTTCGCTGCGGATCTCCACCCGCGTGAGCATCGAGGCGGTGTCGAACTTGACGCGATCGAGCATGCTGCTGAAGAGCTCATAGGCTTCGCGGCGGTACTCGTAGCGGTAGTCTTTCTGCGCATAGCTGCGCAGGTGGATGCCCTGTCGCAGGTAGTCCATGCCGGCAAGGTGCTCGCGCCAGTGCTGATCGAGCGTCCGCAGCATGATGTCCTTCTCGAGGTGCTGCATGAGCTCGGGCCCGTAGCGCTCGGACTTCGCCGCGTAGTTCGCGGCCACGGCATCGAGCACACGGGCGCGTAGCGCCGGCTCGTCGAGGTCCGGCTCGGCGGCGAGCCAGCTGCGCGGATCGATGTCCGCATTGAAGTCCTTGCGTACCGCCTCGCGCAGTCCATCGAGGTCCCAGTCCTCATGCGGCACGTTACGCGGCAGGTAATCGTCGAGCAGGCGGCCGACCACGTCTGCCTGGATACCGCGGATCGCCGGCGCTAGTTCGCTGGCGCCCATGATCTCGGTGCGCTGCTGGTAGATGACCTTGCGCTGATCGTTGGCGACATCGTCAAACAGCAGCAACTGCTTGCGCACGTCGAAGTTGTGCGCCTCCACCTTGCGCTGCGCCGCCTCGATCCGCTTGGTGAGCATGCGACTCTCGATCACCTCGCCTTCCTTCATCCCCGCGGCGGAGAGCAGCCGCTTGGTGAAGTTGGGGTCACCGAAAATGCGCATCAGGTTGTCTTCCATCGAGAGATAGAAGCGCGACGAGCCGGGGTCGCCCTGGCGGCCCGACCGGCCACGCAGCTGGTTGTCGATGCGCCGTGACTCGTGCCGTTCGGTACCGATGATATGCAGGCCGCCGGCCGCAACCACCTGGTCATGCCGCCCCTTCCACGCCGTCCGCACCGCTTCACGCGCCGTGTCGTCCGCGTCTGCCGGCAGGCCGTGCAGTTCGGCTTCGAGGTTGCCGCCGAGCACGATGTCGGTACCGCGTCCCGCCATGTTGGTGGCGATGGTCACGGCGCCGGGACGCCTTCGCCGAGCTGTGAGTAGTAAGCATTAATCTGGCGTGCACGCTTTGCTGCATACAGAACGAGGCTGTACTTAGAACCG
>CAZIRD010000012.1:12934-38685 GCA_964541625.1 uncultured Acidibacter sp. | reverse complement strand
GATGGTCACGGCGCCGGGACGACCGGCCTGGGCGACGATCTGCGCTTCCTTCTCGTTCTGCTTGGCGTTCAGCACCTCATGGGCGACGCCTTCCTGCTGCAGCACGCCGGAGATGAGTTCGGAGGTTTCGATCGAGGTGGTGCCGACCAGCACCGGCTGCTGCCGCGCGACGCAGTCGCGGATGTCCTCGACGATGGCCTTGAACTTGTCGGCCTGCGTAAGGTGCACGAGGTCGGGCAAATCCTTGCGCACCATCGGTCGGTGCGTCGGGATGACGTTGACCTCGAGGTTGTAGATCTGCAGGAACTCGGGCGCCTCGGTATCGGCCGTACCGGTCATGCCGGAGAGCTTTTTGTACAGGCGGAAGTAGTTCTGGAAGGTGATCGAGGCGATCGTCTGGTTTTCCTCCCGGACCCGCACGCCTTCCTTGGCCTCGATGGCCTGGTGCAGACCCTCGGACCAGCGTCGACCGGGCATGGTACGTCCGGTGAACTCGTCGACGATGACCACCTCGCCGCCGCGCACGATGTACTCGACGTCGCGCTTGTAAAGCGAGTGGGCACGCAGCGCCGCATTGAGGTGGTGCATCAAGCGGATGTTCGCCGGGTCATAGAGGCTCTCGCCGTCGCGCAACAGCCCGGCCTCGATCATCAGCGCCTCGACCTTCTGGTGACCCGCCTCGGTGAGGTGGGTCTGGCGCTGTTTCTCGTCGACCACGTAGTCGCCATCGGGTTCGATCTCGGGCTCGCCGCCGGCGAGCATGCCGCCCTTGCGCGGCGGCGGCGCCTCGGCGCGCTCGAGGCGGGGCACGAGTTTATTGATGGCGATGTAGGTGTCGGTGCTCTCCTCGGCGGGGCCCGAGATGATGAGCGGCGTGCGCGCCTCGTCGATCAGGATGGAGTCGACCTCGTCGACGATCGCGTAGGCCAGCCCGCGCTGCACGCGATCCTCGAGGCGGAAAGCGAGGTTGTCGCGCAGGTAGTCGAAGCCGAATTCGTTGTTGGTGCCGTAGGTGATGTCGCAGGCGTAGGCCTCGCGCTTCTCGGCCGAGCTCTGGCCGTTGCGGATCACGCCGACGCTGAGGCCGAGGAAGCGGTAGACCCGCCCCATCCAGTCGGCGTCGCGCTGCGCGAGGTATTCATTGACCGTGACCACGTGCACGCCGTCGCCGGGCAGGGCGTTGAGGTAGGCGGGCAGCGTTGCCATGAGCGTCTTGCCCTCGCCCGTGCGCATCTCGGCGATGCGGCCGCGATGCAGCGCGATGCCACCGACCAGCTGCACATCGAAGTGCCGCATGCCGAGCGTCCGCCGCGCCGCTTCGCGCACCACTGCGAACGCTTCGGGCAGCAGCGCATCGATCGGCTCGCCGGACTGCAGACGCTGGCGGAACTCCCCGGTCTTGGCGCTCAGCTGTGCGTCATCGAGTGCCTGCAGGGCGGCTTCGTAGCCGGCGGCTGCACGAACCTCGCGGGCGGTCATCCGCAGCATGCGGTCGTTGCGGCTGCCAAAAATACGCGTCAGGAAATTGAGCACTGTGGAAAACCCTGCGGAGAAACCGCGAAAAGGGCCGGCATTCTACGCCCCGGAAAGCGCCGGGTCGACGTCCTCAGCCGCCGAGGTAGCTCAGCGGATTGACCGGAGTGCCGTTGCGCAGGACTTCAAAGTGCACATGGGGTCCAGTGGAGCGTCCCGTGGAGCCCATGATCGCGAGGCGTTGCCCGCGCGCGACGGTTTCACCCTGACGCACGAGCACGCGATCGTTGTGCGCATAGCGGGTGACATAGCCGTCACCGTGGGTGACGTCGACCACATAGCCATAGTCGGGCTTGTAGCCGGCGAACGTCACGACCCCGGCGCCCACGGCGATCACCGTGTCACCCGCATTGCCGGCGAAATCGATGCCGCGATGAAAGGCAATCTCGCCCGACATCGGATCCGGGCGCATGCCGAATCCCGAAGACAAGAATCCGCGCAGTACCGGCCGACCCTCCGGTACGGTCTGCGCACGCAGCTCGCGCTGCATGATCAGTTGTTCGAGCACGCCCAACTGCGAATCGCGCTGCGCCAGTCGTGACTCGAAGTCGTCGATCATCGACGCCAGATCGGGTGCTGTCGGGCGAACGCCCGATTCGCTGCGCGGACCGCCGCTGGAGGGCGCCGCCGAAAAATCGAATTCGCTGGAGTTGACGTCTGCCATGTCGGCAAGCCGCTTGCCGAGCGCGTCGAGGCGGATGATGTGTGCGTTCAACTGCCCGACCCGCGCCGACATCGAGTCGACCCGTTCCTGAACCTGGCGCCGCAACTCCTCGAGTTCAGCCTTCTGCTGCAGCGCGCCGCGCGCGATCGAGGTCGGGCTGCCATCGCCGAACAGGCCCATCCGGCCGCCAAGCTGCAGACCGGCGACGAACGCGCCGAGCATGAGTGCGACGAGCACAACCGAGCCGAGCCCGAACAGCCACGGCCCTGACAGATTGATGCTGCTGGCGCCGGCGGCGCGTCGTCGAAGAACCACTAGCCTCACGTCAATCCCCCGACGGAAGGCGTCGACCGACACAGCGGGCCGACACTCCGCGAGAGTGGAAACTCCGCGGGCCGGACCGATGCCATAATCGTTCGACTGCTGTTGGACGGCGGCCCGCGGACCCCGGGAAGGGGCCCGCCGGCCGGGCGACAGGCCGCGACTATGCCCAAACCTCCCTCACGAAACAACCCAAAACTGCCCATGGCGCGTGGAAATACCCCTGCGCGCGGTGGAAACCCCTCTGAAATCAAGAACTTGTTGCAGCGCTCGGCCCTCGCAAAGGGGGCCCGGGAGTTCGTTGCGAGACAGACGGACTGGTCCGGGTTCTTCGGCGAGCGGCTGGAGCCGGCATTGTTTGCCGCGATCGGCCACTACGCCGAGAAGGAAGGCACACTGACGATCTTCGTCGCCTCGGCCGCGTGGGCGGCGCGACTGCGCTTCGAATTGCCCGCGTTATGGCTCGCGGCGCGCGAGTTCCGCCCGGCGGTGCAGCGCTGGGCGGTTAAGGTTCAGCCGGTCGCCGCCAGCACGGGCGCGCGCACATAGGAAATCGGCGCGTCCTCGGGACGCTCGAAGACGATCGCCTCCCAGGCGGATTCGTCCGCCAGCAAGGTCCTTAGCAAACGGTTGTTGAGGCCGTGACCTGACTTGAAGGCCGAGAACTCGCCGATCAGGCTGTGGCCGAGCAGGTAGAGATCGCCGATCGCATCGAGGATCTTGTGCTTGACGAACTCGTCCTCGTAGCGGAGGCCGCCCTCGTTGAGCACCCGCGAGTCGTCGAGCACGATCGCATTGTCGAGATTGCCGCCGAGCGCCAGGTTGCGGGCCCGCATCGTCTCGAGGTCGCGCATGAAGCCGAAGGTGCGCGCGCGGCTGATTTCCTTGAGAAAGGAAGTGGTGGAGAAGTCCATGCTCGCGCGCTGCGCGCGGCGCTTGAAGATCGGGTGGTTGAACTCGATCTCGAAGTTGACCTTGAAGCCCTCGAACGGGTCGAACTGCGCCCATTTGTCGCCGTCCTCGACGCGCACCGTCTTGCGGATGCGCACGAAGCGCTTCGGCGTGCGCTGCTGTTCAATGCCTGCCGACTGCAACAAAAAGACGAACGGTCCGGCGCTGCCGTCCATGATGGGCACTTCGGGACCGGTCAGTTCGACCAACGCGTTGTCGATGCCGAGACCGGCAAAGGCAGACAGCAGATGCTCGACGGTCGAGATGCGGACGTCATTGCGCACCAGTGACGTGCCGAGGGTGGTCTCGCCGACGTTGCCCGCACGCGCCGGCACATCGACCGGCGCGGCGAGATCGGTGCGGCGGAAGACGATGCCGGTGTCCGGAGCGGCCGGACGGATGGTCATCAGTATGCGTTTGCCGGTGTGCAGGCCGACGCCCGAGGCGCGGATGACATTCTTGAGCGTTCGCTGTCCGACCATGCTTGCCCTCGACCTGCCCACCGCACCCGTCGCCGCGCGGGCGACGGGCCGGGGGGGGTCATATGAGGCGGCGAGTGTAACCCAAACGTTTCCCGCGCCGCGTGGACTCAGTCCGCCTGCCGCCGCAGGAACGCCGGGATGTCGAGGATTTCCTCGGCCGGCTCGGCCTCGTGGCGCAGACCATCGCCGGCCGCAGCCTTGAGTCGTTCATAGGCCGGCACGTCGAGCTTGCTGTAGTCGGCCGGCACGGCGACCGGACGCCGCATCATGCGCGCCGGTTCACCGGCCGCACGGACACCAACGCCACGACCCGGGGCCGCCGGCGCTGCAGCCGTAGCAATCGACGGCATCGCCGCGAGCGGTGGCGCGAAGACCTGAGCCTGCGGCCGGCCGAGGCCGGTGGCCACGACCGTGACGCGCATTTCGTCGCTCAGGTTCGGATCGATCACCGTACCCACCACCACGGTGGCGTCTTCGGAGGCGAATTCTTTGACGACGTTGCCGACTTCCTCGAACTCACCGATGCCGAGGTCGAGCCCCGCGGTGACATTGACGAGGATGCCGCGAGCGCCGGCGAGATTGACGTCCTCGAGCAGCGGCGAGGACACCGCCATCTGCGCCGCACTGCGCGCACGCTCGGCGCCGCTCGCATGGCCGGTGCCCATCATCGCCATACCGGTCTCGCTCATCACGGTGCGTACGTCGGCGAAGTCGACGTTGATCAGGCCGGGACGGGTGATCAGTTCGGCGATGCCCTGCACGGCACCCTGCAGCACGCCGTTCGCGCTCTTGAAGGCGTCGAGCAGCGTGGTCTTCGGGCCGAGCACGGTGAGCAACTTCTGGTTGGGGATGGTGATCAGCGAGTCGACATGCCGCGAGAGTTCGTTCATGCCCTGCTCGGCCACCGAGGCGCGCTTGTTGCCTTCCATGTTGAAGGGTCGCGTCACCACGGCGACGGTGAGGATGCCGAGTTCGCGCGCGATCTGCGCGACCACCGGCGCGGCGCCCGTGCCGGTGCCGCCACCCATGCCTGCGGTGATGAACAGCAGGTCGCAGCCCTCGACCAGTTCGATGATGCGGTCACGATCCTCCATCGCGGCCTGACGGCCGATGTCGGGGTTGGCGCCGGCGCCGAGCCCCTTGGTGATGTTCGAACCGATCTGCAGCGCGGTCTTCACCTGCGAGTTCTTCAACGCCTGCGAGTCGGTGTTGATGCACATGAAGTCGACACCCTCGATGCCGCTCTTCACCATGTGCGAGACCGCGTTGCCGCCACCACCGCCCACGCCAAGCACCTTGATCACAGCACTCTGGCTGTACGAGTCCATGAGTTCGAACATCATCGGTTACTCCTCTGTCGAATATTGAAACGAATACTGAAGGTCGAAAACAGATTCAAAAATTTCCCTGAAACCAGTCGCGTACCCGGCCCATCGCGCTGCGCGCCTTGCTGGCGGGAGTACGTCCGCGCGAGCGACCGGGAACCAGATGGTCGCGGCCGTAGAGCAGCAATCCGACGCCGGTCGAGTGGATCGGATTGCTGGTTACGTCGGCGAGACCGCGCACGCCCTCGGGCATGCCGAGCCGCACGGGCATGTGGAACACTTCCTCGGCGAGTTCGATTGCGCCTTCCATCTTCGAGCTGCCGCCGGTCAGCACGATGCCACCGGGGATCACTTCCTCGAAGCCGCTGCGACGCAACTCCTCGCGAACGAGGCCGAAAATCTCCTCGTAGCGCGGCTCGACGATCTCGGCGAGCGTCTGCCGCGCGAGCCGGCGGGCCGGGCGGTCGCCGACACTCGGCACTTCGATGGTCTCGTCTGGATTGGCGAGCTGCGAGAGCGCACAGGCGTAGCGCAGCTTGATCTCCTCGGCGTTCTGCGTCGGCGTACGCATGCCGACCGCGATGTCGTTGGTCACCTGGTCGCCGGCGATCGGGATGACAGCGGTGTGGCGGATGGCGCCGTGCGAGAACACGGCGATGTCGGTGGTGCCGCCGCCGATGTCGACGATGCACACGCCGAGATCCTTCTCGTCCTCGGTGAGTACCGCGTAGCTCGAAGCGAGCTGCTCGAGCACGATGTCGTCGACATCGAGTCCGCAGCGCTGGATGCACTTCTCGATGTTCTGCGCGGCACTCTCGGCGCCGGTGACGATATGTACCTTGGCCTCGAGGCGCACGCCGGACATGCCGGCCGGATCGCGGATGCCCTCCTGGCCGTCGATGATGAACTCCTGCGGCAGCACATGCAGGATCTTCTGGTCGGCGGGGATGGCAACGGCCTTGGCGGCATCAATGACATGCTCGACATCGGCAGCCTGCACTTCCTTGTCGCGGATCGCGACGACGCCGTGCGAGTTGAGGCTGCGCACATGGCTGCCGGCAATGCCGGCGTAGACCGAATGGATCTCGCACCCTGCCATCAGCTCGGCCTCTTCCACGGCACGCTGGATCGACTGCACGGTCGACTCGATGTTGACGACCACGCCGCGCTTCAGGCCGCGCGACGGCTGCGAACCGATGCCGATGATTTCGATGCTGCCGTCGGGTGCGATCTCGCCGACCAGCGCCACCACTTTCGCGGTGCCGATGTCGAGTCCGACGATGAGTTGTCTTTCGGGTTTCTTGGCCATTCGGATCCGTCCATCAACCTTCGGGGTTGTCGTCGAGGTCATCGACAGCGGCGACCTTGGTACCGCCGCGCCAGCCCACTGCAAAGCCGTTCGTGTAACGCATGTCGACGTAGGCGATCTCGGCGGAGCGCTGCACCACTAGGCGCAGTGCAGCAGCGACGAAGCGCTCGAAGCGTTCATCGACCTGGTGCCGTCCGAGGCGGATGCGTACGCCGTTGTCGAGGTCGATCTCCCAGGCACCGCGTGCATCGAGACGCACCGCGGTGATGCGCGCGCCACCCTCGACCAGACGGCCCTGGATCGCGAGGTAACGCTGTGCGACCTGACCTTCGCTGCCGCGCGGCCCGGAGAGCCTCGGCAACTCGGGCGGGATGAAACGCGACTCGGAGAGGAACAGTTCGCCGCGGGCATTGAGCAGGCCGTTCGCCCCCCAGCGCGCCGCCGCAACCTGCTCGACAACCCGCACTTCGAGGCCGCGCGGCCAGGCGCGGGCGACGGTCGCGGTATCGACCCAGGGCAGCGCCTCGATGGCGCGCTGCAGGTTCGCGAGATCGGCGGTGACGAGGCCGGCGTCGTGGATACGGTCGCGGACCGCCTGCTCGACGTCCATCGGCGAGACCCGCTGAAAACGGCCCTGTACGAGGACGCGGTCAATGGGCTGGTCGAGCGCGGACACCAGCAACCAAAGAAATGCACCGACGGTGGCGAGACCGAGGCTGCCCCATCCCAGACGCACCCAGTCGATCTGCGGCAGCTGCCAGGAGGACGCCTCCGCGCGACGGCGGTTGCGGGGCTTGCGGTTGGCCAACAGTCCCATTTCTCCGGCGCTCCCTCAGTCCTTCCGACGACGTGCGAGACTCGTCTCGAGCACGCGCCACACCAGTGTTTCGAAGTCGATGCCGCAGGTGCGCGCCGCCATCGGCACGAGGCTGTGGCTGGTCATGCCCGGAACGGTATTGATCTCCAGCAGCAACGGACGCCCGGTCGCATCCAGCATGAAGTCGACGCGCCCCCAGCCCTGTGCACCGGCCGCCTCGAAGGCGCCCAGCGCCAGCGCACCGAGATGCCGCTCGGCCTCGGCCGACAGTCCCGACGGGCAGTGGTACTGCGTGTCATCGCGGAAATATTTGGCCTCGTAATCGTAGAAGGCCTTCGGCGTCACGATGCGGATCGAGGGCAGCGCCCGCCCATGCAGCACGGCGACCGTGTACTCGGCGCCCGGAATGAACGCCTCGGCGAGCACCACCGGATCGGTCGCGGCGGCGGCGGCAAAGGCGGCCGGCAGATCAGCGGTCTGTTCGACCCGGCTCATGCCGACCGAGGAGCCCTGGGTGGCTGGTTTGACGAACATCGGCAGCCCGAGTTGCGTCAACGCGGTGTCGAAGTCGGCAGGCCCGCGCAGCACGACAAAATCCGCGGTGGCAATGCCGACCGCAGCGGCCAGCCGCTTGGTGCGTACCTTGTCCATGCACACCGCGGAACCCAGCACCCCGCTGCCGGTGTAGGGGATGCCGAGACATTCGAGCGCGCCTTGCAAGGTGCCATCCTCGCCGCCGGGACCGTGCAGCGCGATCCAGGCCCGCGTGAAACCCTGCGCAGCCAGCTCGGCGAGCGGCGTCTCGCGCGGGTCGAGCGCATGCGCATCGACGCCGCGGCCGCGCAGCGCCTCGAGTACCGCGCTGCCCGTAAGCAGCGAGATCTCGCGCTCGCTGGAGTCCCCGCCGAGCAGCACGGCAACCTTGCCGAATTCGCGCGCGTCGCCCACCTCGCGTACCGCCGAGGGCTCGTGATGCAGGCGCATCAGGCAGCCTCCCCGACGATGCGGACTTCGGTCTCAAGCCGGACGCCGAAGCGCTGCTCGACGGTATCGCGGACCTGCGCGATCAACTGCTCGAGATCGTTGGCTGACGCCTCGCCCTCGTTGACGATGAAATTGGCATGCTTCGGCGAAACCACCGCACCACCGATCCGCGTGCCCTTGAGGCCGGCGGCCTCGATGAGGCGTGCAGCGTGGTCACCAGGCGGGTTGGTGAACACCGACCCGCAACTCCACTCGCCGATCGGCTGCTTTTTCTTGCGCTCGACCAGCAGCTCGCGGATCGCTTCGTTGCCGCTGGCCGGGCGCACCGCGAACTCGAGCGTCGCGGCAAGGAACGCCTCGTCGGCCAGCGGCGGCTCCACATGCCGGTAGGAGACCTGGTACTCGCCTGCGTCGCGCAGGCGGATACGGCCGCTGCGGTCGATCACCTCGACGCTGCGCACATGCCGCCAGGTCTCGCCACCAAATGCACCCGCATTCATGGCGAGCGCGCCGCCGAGCGTACCGGGGATACCGGCAAAGAATTCCGCGGGCCCGAGGCCCCAGCGCACGCATTGACGGGCGATGCGCGCGCAGGGCACACCCGCCTCGCACCACACGCCGGTGTCGCCGCGCCGCTCGAGCAGACCGAGCGCACCGTGCAGCGAAATGACCGCGCCGCGCAAACCGCCATCGCGCACCAGCAGGTTGCTGCCGAGGCCAACCCAGCTGATCGGCGTGGCGGACGGCAGCGCCCGCAGGAAGTCCGCCAGATCATCACGATCGCGCGGTTCAAAGAAAATTTCGGCGGGTCCGCCAACATGCCAGGAAGTGTGGCGCGACATCGGCTCGGCCAGCGCTACCCGCCCGGCGAACTGCCCCTGCAGCGCCTTCAACACCTGCGAATCGGCGGCTGCAACACTCACGCGTGTACCCCGCCGAGCCGCTTGGGCAGTTCGTGGGCGACCGCGCTGATATTGCCTGCGCCCATGGCCAGCACGACATCGTCGGCGCGCAGAAGATCGCGCAGGCTGTCGGCGAGCTCCTCGACGCGGGGCACGAACACGGGCTCGACGTGGCCGCGACTGCGTACGGCGCGGCAGATCGCGCGGCCATCCGCGCCGGTGATCGGCGTCTCGCCGGCGGCGTAGACCTCGGTCACCAGCAGTACGTCGGCAGCCGAAAGCACACCCGCGAAGTCATCGAGAAGATCCCGCGTGCGACTGTAACGATGCGGCTGGAAGGCGAGCACCACGCGACGGCCGGCGTAAGCCTGCCGCACGGCATCGAGCGTGGCGCGGATCTCGGTAGGGTGATGGCCGTAGTCATCGATCACCACCGCGCTGCCGGCCGCGGCGTCCGCGCCGGCGCGCACGCTGCCGACGAGTTGCAGGCGACGATCGACGCCCTGGAAGCGCGCGAGCGCGCGCTGGATGGCCGCATCGTCGACGCCCAGTTCGCTCGCCACCGCAATCGCCGCCAGCGCGTTCTGCACGTTGTGCCGGCCGGGGAGATTGAGGTCGATGGCAAGTGGCAGGCTGCGCCCCGGGCGCAGCACTTCGAAGGTGGTGTGCAGGCCGTTGCGCACCACGTTGACGGCGCGCACGTCGGCGCCTTCCTCGATGCCGTAAGTGGTGACCGGGCGGCCGACCCGCGGCAGGATGCCGCGTACTTCGGCATCATCCGCGCACAGCACCGCAAGCCCGTAAAACGGCAGGTTGTGCAGGAAGTCGACGAAACTCTGCCGCAGCCGATTGAAATCCCCGTCGTGGGTGGCGAGATGGTCGTTGTCGATGTTGGTGACCACGGCAAGCAGCGGCTGCAAGTGCAGGAACGACGCATCGCTCTCGTCGGCTTCGGCGACGAGGTAGCGACCCTCGCCGAGTCGCGCGTTCGTCCCGGCACTCTTCAGTCGGCCGCCGATGACGAAGGTCGGATCCTCACCGCCCTCGGCCAGCACGGAAGCGACCAGGCTGGTGGTGGTCGTTTTGCCATGGGTGCCGGCGACCGCGATCGACGAGCGGAAGCGCATCAGTTCGCCGAGCATTTCGGCGCGCGGCACCACCGGGACGCGCAGCTCGATCGCGCGGGCCACTTCGGGGTTTTCGCGCGACACCGCGCTCGACACCACCACGACGTCGGCGCCATCGACGTTGCTTGCCGCATGACCAAAAACGATGCGGGCGCCGAGCTCAGCGAGCCGCGCAGTGACGGCATTGGGCTTGAGGTCGCTGCCCTGTACCTGATAGCCGAGGTTGACCAGCACTTCGGCGATGCCGCCCATGCCACTGCCGCCGATGCCGACGAAGTGGATGGTGTTGATGCGGCGCATGCGCTCGACGCTTGGCCGCTCGCCGCGCAGCCCGGGCTGGATGGTCCGGCTCATGCCGCGGCTCCCGTTGCGAGGCTGCCGCTGCCGAGGCCACCGGCCGCGAGACAGGCCTCGGCGAGTTCGCGGGCGGCCTGCGGTCGTGCCAGCGTGCGGGCGTACTCCGCCATGGACAACAACTTGGCGCGGTCAGCGGCCAGCCGCGCAATCTCGGCGCCGAGCCGCTCGACGTCGAGGTCGCGCTCGGCGATCAGCACGGCGGCACCGCGCTCGACGAGATGCCGCGCATTGCGGGTCTGGTGATCGTCCACCGCAGCGGCGAACGGTACGAGGATCGAGGCCACACCCGCCGCCGCGAGCTCGCAGACCGTCAGCGCACCGGCACGGCAGATCACGAGATCCGCAGCGCCGTACGCTGCAGCGATGTCATCGATGAAAGCGCTCACCTCGGCCTCGATACCGAGTTCTGCATAGGCCCGCTGCGTAGCCTCGAGGGTACGCACGCCGCTCTGGTGGCGGATGACGAAGCCGGTCGTTGCCGCGGCGGCAAGCGCGCGGGCGATGGCGGCGGGTAGCACCTTGTTGAGGCGCTCCGCGCCCTGGCTGCCGCCAACCACGAGCACCCGCAGGGCCGCATCGCGTTTGGCCATGCGCTCGGCCGGCGGCGGCAAATCAAAGAAATCGTGCCGCACCGGGTTACCTACCGTGACGGCACGCACTCCGGAGCCGAAACTTCCGGCAAAAGCCTCGAGGACGCAGCGCGCGAAGCGCGCGAGCACGCGGTTGGTGAATCCGGCAACGGCATTTTGCTCATGGATCACGAGTGGTCTGCGGCAGAGCCAGGCAGCAATGCCACCCGGTCCGGTGACATAGCCGCCGAGACCGACCACCACGCGAGGCTGATGGCGACGGACGGCGGCGAGCGCCTGCCGCAGCGCGCGCGCAAGTCGCAAAGGTGCTGCCAGCAAGGTCGTCATGCCCTTGCCTCGTAGTCCACCGATATCGATCCATTCGACCGGGATCCCGGCAGCCGGCACGAGTCGCGCCTCGATGCCCGCGCGGGTGCCGAGCCAGACCACTTCGCAGCCGCGGCCCTGCAATTCGCCGGCCAGCGACAACGCCGGGAACACATGCCCGCCCGTGCCACCCGCCATGATCATGACGCAGGGTTTGCTCATGCCGGCTGTGCCTCGGTGCCGGCATCACGCGGCCGTGCCGCGTTGCCACCGCGCAGGCTGACCGCAGTCGTGCCGCGCGACGCCTGCGCGGCCTCGTGGTAGACACGGAGCAGGATGCCGACCCAGCCGAGCGTGACGATCAGGCTCGAGCGGCCATAGCTCATGAACGGCAGGGTCAGACCCTTGGTGGGCAGCAAGCCCATGTTGACGCCCATGTTGATGAACGCCTGGATGCCGACCCAGATGCCGAAACCGACCGCCAGATAGGACGCGAACTTCAGCCCCGCCTCATTGGCGAGGCGGGCGATGTGCAGGGCGCGCCACGCAAGCGCGCCGAACAGCGTGATCGTCAGCAGGATGCCGAGCAGACCGAGTTCCTCGGCAAGCACGGCGAACAGGAAATCGGTATGCGCCTCGGGCAGATAAAAGAGCTTCTGCACGCTTTCGCCGAGGCCAACACCGGTCCAGCCACCGCGACCGATCGCGATCAGGCTCTGCGTCAACTGGAAGCCGCTGTTGAATGGATCCTGCCACGGGTCGAGAAAAGACATCAGTCGACGCAGACGATACTCCGATGAAAATGCGGCCGCTGCCAGCAGGCCGGCGCCGACGATCGCCAGACCGAGCACATCGCGCAATCGCGCACCGGCCACGAACAGCACGCCAAAGGCGGTCGCCGCAAGTACGGTTCCAGCACCCAGATCGGGTTCCGCGAGCAGCAGCAGGGCGACCACCACGACGACGACCAGTGGTTTGAGCAGACCCATGAAGGAGTTGCGCAGTTCGGTCTCGCGGCGCACGGCGTAGCTGGCGATGAACACCAGCACCATCACGCGGGTCGCCTCGGAGACCTGGAAGTTGAATCCGGCGAGACGGATCCAGCGGCGGCTGCCGTTCACCGAGTAGCCGACCCCGGGGATCAGCACGGCGACGAGTAGCAGCAAGGCCAGACCCAGCAGCCACGGCGCGAATTTCTCCAACCATTCCGTGCGCACCGCAAAGGCGATGGTGGCGGCGATCGAGCCCGCAACCACCAGCGAGAACTGTCGCTCGAGATAGAGGAATGCGTTGCCGGTTTCCTTGGTGGCGATCGACATCGACGCCGAGGTGACGGCAATCAGCCCGAGCAGCACGATCGAAAACACGATCAGCAGTGTCACGGTGTCGATATGCACGGTGGTCGGACGACCGCCACCGCGCGCGGGGAGCGTGAAGGAACTCATGCGGGCAACCTCCCGACCGCCGCGGCGAATCGTTCGCCGCGCTCGATGTAGTCGCGAAACATGTCGAGGCTCGCGCACGCCGGCGACAGCAGCACGGTCTCGCCGGGCAACGCGTGTCTGGCGGACTCCTCGACCGCCTCCTCCAGCGACGCACAGTGCTGCAGCGCGCAGTGGCCAGCCAGCGCCGCGGCAATCCGCGGCGCGTCGCGGCCGATCAGCAGCACGAGGCGAACCCGCCCGGCAAGCGCGGCGGCAAGGGGCGCGAAGTCCTGTCCCTTGCCATCGCCGCCGGCGATCAGCAGCAAGTTGCCCGGTAGCCCGCGCACAGCGGCGACGGCGGCACCGACATTGGTACCTTTGGAATCATTGACGTAGCGCACGCCGCGTTTCTCGCCGACCCACTGCGAGCGATGCGCGAGACCGGTGAACTCGCGCAGCTCGTCCAGCATCGGCGGCAGCGGCAGACTGCAAGACTCGCCGAGCGCCAGTGCAGCGAGCGCGTTGGCGGCGTTGTGCAAACCCGCGATGCGCATTGATGACACTGCGAGTACCGGCACGCCGCGAATCGCGAGCCAGGGCTCGCCGGCATGCTCCAGGAGGCTGTAGTCCGCACCACTCGCCCCGGCGATGGAGAAGCCCACCACCCGCGCCTGCGCTGCGGTCGGCATGGCGCGTACCCATGCGTCGTCGAGATTCACTACCGCCACCGCGCAGTCGCTGAAAATGCGCGCCTTGGCGGCCGAGTATTGCTGCATGCTGCCGTGGCGATCGAGGTGATCCGCCGACAGGTTGAGCACCGTGGCGGCCGCGAGGTGCAGCGTGCGCGTCAGCTCGAGCTGAAAGCTGGAGAGCTCGAGCACGTAAAGATCGGGCGTCGCCTCCGCCAGCAGATCCAGCGCCGGCGTGCCGAGATTGCCGCCCACCGCCACCCGCCGACCGGCGCGCGAGGCCATCCGGCCGACCAGAGTCGTCACGGTGCTCTTGCCGTTGGTTCCGGTGATGCCGACGACAGGTGCGCGCACCGCGCGGGCGAAGAGTTCGACATCGCCCACGATTTCGACACCGCGCGCTGCGGCCTCGCGCAGCAGCGGCTCGCGCGGCGCGACGCCCGGCGATGCGACCACCAGCTGCGTGCCTTCCAGCAGCTCGACATCGAAGCGGCCGTAGCGGCAGTCGCCATCGGCCGCGAGTCCGGCGATGGCGTCACGACCCGGCGGCGTCTGCCGGCTGTCGGTGGCGGCGATCCGCCAGCCGCGCGCGGCGAGGAAGCGCGCCGCGGAGACGCCGCTCTTGCCGAGCCCGACGAGCAGCGCCTTGGGTCGTGAGTCCGTCGTCATCGCAGTTTCAGCGTCGCGAGTCCCGCGAGCACGAGGAAGAAGGTGATGATCCAGAAGCGCACGATGACCTTGGGTTCGGCCCAGCCCTTCAGCTCGAAGTGGTGATGGATCGGCGCCATGCGGAAAAGGCGCTTGCCGGTCAGGCGGTAGGAAGCCACCTGCAGGATGACCGAGGCGGTCTCGAGCACGAAGATCCCGCCCATCACCAACACGACGAGTTCCTGACGGACGATCACCGCGATCGTGCCGAGCGCGGCACCGAGCGACAGCGCACCGATGTCACCCATGAACACCTGCGCCGGATAGGTGTTGAACCAGAGAAATCCCAGTCCTGCGCCGACCATCGCGGCGCAGAAAATCAGCAGTTCACCCGCGTGCGGCACCGCCGGGATCGCAAGATATCCGGCGAACACCGCGTTGCCCGCCGCGTAGGCGAACACGCCAAGGGCGGCGGCCACCATCACCGCGGGCATGATCGCGAGTCCATCGAGCCCGTCGGTGAGGTTCACGGCGTTGCTCATGCCGACGATCATCAGGTAGGTCAGCAGCACGAAACCGAACAGTCCGAGCGGCAAGGCGAAATTTTTGAGGAACGGCAGGTAAAGCGTGGTTTCAACCGGCGACTTCGCCGTGAACCAGAGCGCCAGCGCGGCCGCAAGACCGCCGACCGACTGCCAGAAATACTTGTAGCGTGCAATCAGACCGCGGGGGTTTTTCTTGATGAGCTTGAGGTAGTCGTCCCAGAAGCCGACCAGGCCGAAGACCAGCGTCACGCCGAGCACGATCCAGACGAAGCGGTTGCCGAGGTCCATCCACAGCAGAGTCGAGACCATGATCGCCACGAGGATCAGCAGGCCGCCCATGGTCGGCGTGCCGACTTTTTTCTGGTGTGCGGCCGGGATGTAGTCGCGCACCACCTGACCGATCTGCTCGCGCGTGAGCTTGGCGATCATCCAGGGACCGATGGTCAAACAGATGGCGAGCGCCGTCACCGCGGCGAGGATGGCGCGGAAAGTGAGATAGGAGAAAACATTGAACAGCGAGACCGACTCGGCCAGTCGTTGCGACAACCACAGCAGCATTCAGTGCACTCCTGCCGTTTTCGCGCCGCCGACGATCTCCAGCGCGTTGACCACCCGCTCCAGCCGGTTAATGCGCGAGCCCTTGACGAGCACGCAGACGCCGGCGGCCAGTTCCCGTGCAACCGCTGCGGCCAGCGTGTCGGCGTCGGCGAACCCGATCGCACCGGGGCCAAAGCCCTCCACCGCGAACCGCGTCGCCTCGCCGAGCGCGAACAGGCGATCGACACCGTGCGCGCGGGCGTAGCGTCCGGCCTCAAGGTGGGCGTCGCGCGTGAACGAACCGAGCTCGGCCATCTCGCCGAGCACCAGCAGCCGGCGGCCGCCGACCGACTCGAGCACATCGATTGCCGCCTCGAGCGAGCTCGGGTTGGCGTTGTACGAATCGTCGAGGATCCAGCCGCCGCCCTGCGCGGCGCGCCATTGCAGGCGACCCGGCACCGGGCGCATATGTGCGAGCCCTGCGGCGACATCGACGAGTGAGGCGCCCGCCGTACACGCCGCGGCGGCTGCGCCGAGGGCGTTGATCACGTTGTGCTTGCCGGCGAGTTGCAGCGTCACTGCGATCTCGCCCTGCGGGCTGACCAGCGTGAAGCGCGTCGAGAAGCCGTTCGCAGCCACCTCGGTGTGGATGTCGCGCGCAGTGAAATCGGCCTTGGCGCCGAGACCGAAGCTGACGATCCGCGCCACCGTCATGTCGCGCCAAAGGGCGGCGAATCCGTCATCGGCGTTGAGAATGGCCGTGCCGTCGCGACCCAGGGCTGCAAATAATTCACCCTCCGCGCGTGCCGCACCCTCGAGGCTGCCGAAGCCCTCGAGATGCTCGGCACCGGCGTTGGTGACGATGCCAATCTGCGGCAAGGCGAAGGCCGCGAGCTGCGTGACATCGCCGGCGTGATTGGCGCCGAGCTCGATGACGGCATGACGGTGATCCGTGTTCAGACGCAGCAGCGTCAGCGGCACACCGATGTGGTTGTTCAGGTTGCCAGCAGTCGCCAGCGTCGCGCCCCGCACAGCGAGGATGGCGGCGATCATTTCTTTGGTAGTGGTCTTGCCGTTGCTGCCGGCAACCGCCACCAGCGGCAAGGCGAACCGCGCCCGCCAGGCCTGCGCAGCGCGCTGCAGCGCAGCGAGCGCGTCGTCGACCAGAATCACCGGGAATCCCGGTGGGCCGGCGCGCTCGGCGATCGCGCCTGCCGCGCCTCGGCGTGCGGCCTCGGCGAGGTATTCATTGCCGTCGAAGTTTGGTCCGCGCAGCGCCACGAACAGCTCCCCGGCAGCGATCCGCCGCGTGTCGGTGACGACCGCGGAGAACTCGCGGTCATCGCCCTCGAGGCGGCCGCCGCAATCCGCCGCGATGTCGCGCAGGCGGCGCATCAGTGCATCCCCTGCGGCGCGGCCGACTGGCCGAAAGACTGCGCAGACGTTCCCGTATTCGCAGGGCGATACGCAGCGCGCACGAACTCGCGGTCGCTGAAGGCGCGGCGCTCACTGCCAATGATCTGGTAGTCCTCGTGCCCCTTGCCGGCAACCAGCACGACGTCACCCTCGCCGGCCGCCTCGAGCGCGTGGCCGATAGCCGCATCGCGCTCGTGGATCACGGTCGCGCGTACACCGGCGGGAAGTCCGGCAAGGATATCGGCAACGATACCGGCAGCGGATTCGCCACGCGGGTTGTCGTCGGTGACGACCAGCGTGTCGGCCATCGCCGCCGCGACGCTCGCCATCAGCGGCCGCTTGCCGGCATCGCGGTCGCCACCGCAGCCAAAGACGACGTGCAGGCGCCCGCGACAATGCGCACGTGCGGCACGCAGCGCCTTGGCCAGCGCGTCCGGCGTATGCGCGTAGTCAACAATGGCGAGCGCCCGGCCGGGTGCGAGGATCGCCTCCATGCGTCCCGGCGGCGCACCGCTGGCGGCAAGCGCTGCAATACCTGCCTCGAGCGATACGCCGAGACCCAGCAACAAGCCGAGCGCAAGCAGCGCATTGTCGACGTTGAATTCGCCGATCAACGGCAACACCAGCGGCTGACGCTCCGCGGCAGCGCTGCCCGACTGCGACTCGAGCATGAAGCCTATGCCGTCGCCGAGGCTACGCACGCCGGAGGCGGTCAGCGCATGCACCGCTAGCCCGCGCTGGCGGCAATCGTCGATGGCGGCGAGGCCCGCGGTGGTACGCGCAGTGAGCAGCAGCGATCGGGTGGATCCGTGACGCCGCGCCAGTT
Source organism: uncultured Acidibacter sp. (assembly GCA_964541625.1). Taxonomy (GTDB): domain Bacteria; phylum Pseudomonadota; class Gammaproteobacteria; order Steroidobacterales; family Steroidobacteraceae; genus UBA964. The sequence continues at coordinate 20,932 of CAZIRD010000012.1, read as the reverse complement.
CGGCACCAAAAGAGTCATCCACATTGATGGCGCAGGCTTCGAGGCCCGGCATGTCGAACAGACGTGCCTTGGCTGCGCCATAGGCCTCCATGGTGCCGTGATAGTCGAGGTGGTCACGCGTCAGGTTGCTGAAGCCGGCGACCCGAAAGCGCACGGCGGCAACACGGTGTTGATCGAGCGCATGCGAGGAGACCTCCATCGCGACGCAACGCGCACCGGCAGCGCGCATGTCGGCGAGTTGCCGCTGCACGCTGACCGCATCCGCCGTGGTGTACTCGCTGGGCACGACGCGATCGTCGACGATGCCGACGCCCAGCGTACCCATGTAGGCAGCGCGCGCACCGCAGCGGCCTAGCGCCTGGGCAAGCAGCCAGGCCGTGGTGGTCTTGCCATTGGTGCCGGTGATGCCTGCGACCTGCAGCGCCTCGGCGGGGCGGCCAAAGAAATTGGCGGCAATGGCGCTGGCATGCCGCGAGAGACCCTCGACGGCTTGAATATGCACTGCCTGCGGCACGACAGGCGCGGCGACGCCAGCGGCCGGTTCCCAGAGGATCGCACGGGCACCGCGAGCCACGGCCTCATCGAGCGCAGCGAGCCCGTGCGTACGCCGTCCGGCGCAGGCCAGGAAGACACCGCCCGCACGCACGCGCCGACTGTCGAGGCTGATGTCGCTGACCACGATGCCGTCCGGGATCGTGGCAATGCCGGTGCAGAGCGTGCCGAGCTCGCGCGCGATGACCGCTCCAGCCGGCGATGATGACGGCCCGGCCGGCATCAGCGCAGTCCCCCGTTTAGCGCGCCGCGCCGTGCCGCCTCAGCCGTCGCAATGTTCTGCGGCAGGTCGGCGGGCAGCGGCTCCGTGTCCGGCATCTCATCAACCGGCGGATCAAGCGGCGAGTCGGGGGCGACGGCCAACAGCCGCAGCGCACCGCCGACGATTGACGAAAACACCGGCGCCGAGACGTCGCCGCCGTAGTAAAGCCCGGCCGACGGCTCGTCGATCACCACCACGGCGGCAAGCCGCGGATTGCTCGCCGGCGCGAGGCCCGCGAAGACCGCGAGGTAACGGTTGGTGGAGTAGCCGCCGGCGCTGGCCTTCCATGCCGTGCCGGTCTTGCCCGCAACGCTGTAGCCCGGGATCGAGGCGCGTTTGCCGGTACCGGCGTCAGAAACCACGGTCTGCAGCATGCCGATGACATCGCGGCTCACCTGCTCGGGCAACACCCGCTCGCCCGGCACCGGTTGATCGACGCGTGCGAAGGACACCGGGCGCTGCACACCGTAGGCACCGAGCGTCGCGTAGCCATGGGCGAGCTGCAACGGCGTCACGGACAGGCCGTACCCGTAGGAGACCGTCGCCGTGGTGATCGGACGCCAATGCGAATACTGCGTGAGCAAACCGGCCGACTCGCCCGGGTAACCGCTGCTCGTCACCCGACCAAAGCCGACCCGGGCCAGGGTGTCATGCAGCGTTTCCGGCCCGAGCGTCAACGCGATCCGCGTCATCGCCACGTTGGAGCTTTTGGCCAGCGCGGTGGCGAGGTCGATGGCACCGAGGTTGTGCTTGTCCTCGATCATCTTGATGCCGACCTTCACCATACCGGGGTTCGTGTCGATGATGCTCTGCGGCGTGAACTTGCCCGAGGCGAGCGCCGCCGCCACCACGAACGGCTTGATGGTCGAGCCCGGCTCGACGAGGTCGGTGACGGCGCGATTCTTGTAGCCGTTGGGTTTGAGCTGGGTTCGATCGTTGGGGTTGTAGGTCGGCTGATTGACCATCGCCAGCACTTCGCCCGTGCCGACGTCGATCACCACCACCGAACCGGCACGCGCACGATGCAACTGCATCGCCGCCTTCAGTTCGCGATAGGCGAGATACTGGATGCGCATGTCGATCGACAGCTGCATGTTGCGACCGGCACGCATCGGCCGGATGCTCTCGACCGTCTGCACGGTGCGGCCGAGGTTGTCCTGGATCACCCGCTTGGCGCCGTTCACTCCGGCGAGCCAGTGGTCGTAGGCGAGCTCGAGGCCCTCCTGCCCGGCATCGTCGACATCGGTGAAGCCGATCACGTGCCCGGTGACTTCGCCCGCAGGGTAATAGCGACGGTACTCGCGCGTGAGATGCACGCCGGGGATATCGAGCGCACGCACCTTGGCCGCGTCCGCCGGTTGCAGATGGCGGGCGACGTACAGGAAGCGCCGGTCGAGCCGCGTGGTGACAAAGCGCGCGAGTTCCTGCGGGTCACGTTCGAGGGCGCGCGCGAGGTTCGGGATCTGGTCGTTGGCGAGCGTCAGCTCGCGTGGGTTTACCCATACCGAGTCGACCGGCGTGCTGACCGCGAGCGGCTCGCCGGCTCGATCGGTCACGCTGCCGCGGTGCGCCACCACGGTTGCCACGCGGGTGAAGCGCTCATCGCCCTGGCCGCGCAGGAAATCGCTCTCGACCAGCTGCAACGTGAAGGCCTTCCAGGCCAGCACACCGCCGCCGACCGCCATCAGCCCGGCAGCAACCAGCACGCGCAGTCGAAACGACGGCGCGGCCACATCCGGCTTGCGCGTCAGGCCGGCGCGCGATGCACGCGAGCCGCCGCGTTGCCCGGCTGCCGGCTTGCCGCCCGCAGGCTTGCCAAACGGCCAGCGGATCATGGTGCGACCACCTCGATCTGCTTCGGTGGCGGCGTACGCATGCCGAGGTTGCTGGCCGCGACGTTCTCGACGAAGGCGTGGGTGGACCAGGCGCTCTGCTCGAGCTGCAGCTGTCCCCACTCGATCTCCAGCTGGTCGCGCTCGCGATTCACTTTCTCGAGCTCGACGAAGAGCTCGCGGGCGCGGTGCTTGACGAAGATCGCACCCGCCGCCGAGGCGAGCACCGCGAGCCAGAGCAGCGGAATGAGCAGTGCGAGCGTGCGGCGGCCGGGAAGTTTCATGCGCCGAGTTTCTCCGCACAACGCAGCACGGCGCTGCGGGCACGCGGATTGCGCGCGATCTCGGCCGCCGAGGCGCGACGCTTGCGGCCGATCTCGCGCATCACCGGCTGCGCTGACGGCGGGATCACCGGCAGTCCGGCGAACACCGGATCGACGCTGCTCTTGACGCGGATGAACTGCTTGACGAGCCGGTCCTCCAAAGAATGGAAGCTGATCACCGCCAGCCGTCCGCCCGGTGCCAGCACCGCAAGCGCGGCATCGAGCGCGCGGCGCAACTGGCCGAGTTCGTCGTTGACGGCCATGCGGATGGCCTGGAAGGTGCGGGTGGCCGGGTGCTTGCCGTCCCGGGTGCGCACGACGCGTTGCACAAGTTCGGCAAGTTGCGTGGTACGCGTGAGCGGCGCGGTAGCGCGGGCGGCAACGATCGCCGCGGCGATCCGCCGCGCGAAACGTTCCTCGCCGAGTTCATGGATCACGGTTGCAAGCTCCCGCTCGCCGACCCGTGCCAGCCAGTCCGCGGCCGACTCGCCGCGGCTTGGATCCATGCGCATGTCGAGCGGGCCGTCGCGGGTGAAACTGAAGCCGCGCTCCGGTTCGTCGAGCTGCGGCGAGGAGACCCCGAGATCGAGCAGTACGCCGCGTACCGGTCGGCCGCGGCCATGCGCCGCCGCCACCGCGCCGAGCGCGGCGAAGTCGCTTTGCACGAGTTCGAAACGGGTCTCGCCCGCAAAACGCTGCCGACCCGCGGCGATCGCCGCCGGATCGCGATCGAGGGCGAGCACGGCGCCGTCGGGACCCAGCATCTCGAGCAGGCGCGCGCTGTGTCCGCCACGCCCGAAAGTCGCGTCGATGCAGAGGCCGGCCGCGCAGGGCGCCAGCACTTCCAGCACCTCCTCAACGAGTACCGGGATGTGCTCATCCACCTGTCCTTCCGCCTCAAAGCGACAGCGAGTCGAGTTCGGTCGACAGATCGGTGGCGGTCTCCTCGCTCTTCAGCCAGTAGTCGCGGCGCTCCGTCCAGCGCGCCTCGTCCCACAGCTCGAGTCGGTTGCCTTGGCCGATCAGCATGGCGTGCCGCGCCAGACCCGCGAACTCGCGCAGTTCCGGCGGCAGCAGCAGCCGCCCCTGGGCGTCGAGCTCGACCTCGGTTGCATGGCCGACCATGAGCCGCTGCAGGCGGCGCGACCGCTCATGCAACGACGGCAGGCTCATCAACTTGCGCTCGATCTGCTCCCAGTCGGGCAGCGGGTAGATCAGGAGGCAGGGGTCACGGTCGACGGTGACGACGAGCTGCCCTTCGCTGCGCTCGAGCGCACGCTGCCGCTGCCGGGTGGGCAAAACCATCCGACCCTTGTCATCTAGCGTGACTTTGCTGGCACCGCGAAACATGGACCGCCCGGGTGCGATGGCACCCATTAAACCCCACTTTCCTCCACTCGCCGCCACTATAGAAATCGGCGACTCGGGGTGTCAACGGTCCATCACGAAATTTTTTCTGTTGCGGCAACAACTTACAGACGTAGGCCGCCCTTGGCAATCACCAAAAATGAACAAAGTTTTAAGGGTTTCAGAGAGTTGCCCGCGAATGCTTACGCAGGCACTGAGGAAAAGAGGAGTCGGCCGATAAGCCGGGTTCTGTCGTGGACGATCATTCCTCTGGGACATCCGTCACCGGATGCCTCAAGCAGCCTACCCGGAAGTCACGCTCGGACACCGCGCTGCAGGTTGCCCTGCGACTTCCCTATTTGGCCTTGCTCCCGGTGGGGTTTGCCGTGCCGAGGATGTTGCCACCCGCGCGGTGCGCTCTTACCGCACCATTTCACCCTTACCTGCGACCCCTCCCCCGGAGGGAAGTTGACACATCGGCGGTATCTTTCTGTTGCACTTTCCGTGGGCTCGCGCCCCCCAGGCGTTACCTGGCACCGTGTCCGAAGGAGCCCGGACTTTCCTCCACATCTCGTGAGAAATGCAGCGATCGCCTGGCCGACTCCGCGGCAGACGATACCCGGCGATGCCGCCGATCACAAATGCAAAACCGTGCGCCAAGGCAAAACCGTGCGCAGCCCTGGTCTCAGCGACGCGCGGCCGACAACTCCACGGCGCGCGCATAAGCGGTGTCGCGGTCGAGTCCGCTCGCCGCGGCGGCTATGGCTGCGGCCTTGGCCGCCGGCAAATGCGGCAGGGCGGCGCGCAGCGCGCGCTCCATGATTTCGATTCGCGACTCGGTCACATCCCCCGCCGCAGCGACGGCCGCGGCGGCAGCCGCCGCTTGCGCACCGCCCACCCCGGCGATCACCAGCGTGATCTCGCCACGCGCCACAGTCGGCTGCTCGAGGGCTTGTCGGGCCAGCTCCTGCAACGAGCCGCGGTATACCGTCTCGTGCAGCTTGGTCAGTTCACGGCAGACCGCCGCGTCGCGGCTCGCGCCGAAGGCCGCGGCGCAGTCCTGCAGCGTGGCGACGATACGGTGCGGCGCCTCAAAGAAAACCAGCGTACGCGGCTCGCGGGCGAGCGCCTGCAGCCGCGTGAGTCGTTCGCGTGGTTTCGCCGGCAGAAAACCCTCGAAGCAGAAACGCTCGGTAGGAATACCGGCAACGCTGAGGGCGGCGGCGATCGCCGTCGGCCCTGGAATGCTGCGTACCTCTATGCCGGCGGCGGCTGCGCGCTGCACGAGGTCGAGCCCGGGGTCGGAGAGCAGCGGCGTGCCGGCATCGCTCACCAGCGCAACCACCGCCCCCTCGAGCAAGCGCGCGAGCAGTTCGTCGCCACGCTCGCGCTCGTTGTGCGCATGCAGCGAGAGCAGCTTTTTCTGCAGGCCGAGGCTGGCGAGCAGTTGGCCGCTGCGACGGGTGTCCTCGGCGGCCACGATATCCGCGCCCGCCAGCGACTCGCGCACCCGCGGCGAGAGATCGGCGAGATTGCCGATCGGCGTCGCCACCACCTCGAGCCGACCGACCGTCGTCCCTGCCCCAGCCACTATAATTCCGCTCCCTGCTGCCGCGCGGCGCATCGTGCCCGGGCGCGTCCGGGTATTCAATCGCCGTCAGCGAGACGCTGGCGCCGGGGTGATCGCGAATGAACTGCCTCCGCAAGCCGTTGCCATACGCCTGCTGCGTCCTGCTCGCCATGCTGCTCTCCGCCTGCGGGGGACCAACGCGATCGGTGGCGAGCGTCGAGCGGGCAGCCGCCTTCGCTGCCCGCGGCGACCACGCCGCCGCAGCGCGTGAGTACGAGGCAGTTGCCGCGGCCACGGCCGAGTCGGTGGTCGCCAATGCCGCGCTGCTGCCGGCCGCCGGCGAGTGGTTGCGGGCGGGTGACGCCGCAGCGGCCGAACAGGCGCTCGGTCGCCTGCTGCCGCCGCTAGACACCGAACAGACCGATGCGCGCGGGCTGTTGCTCGCTGAAGCGGCGCTGCTGCGCGGTGACGCCGCGCGGGGCTGGGAGATCCTTGCCGCCGTGCGCGCGCCACTTGGGGCGGGGCGTATCGAGGCTTACCACGCGCTGCGGCAGCGACTCGCACTGGCCAGCAACCGGCCGCTGCAGGCCATCCGCAGCCACGCCGAGCGCGAGGCGATCGCCGGCGATGCGGCGGCGGTCGCACAGCTGCGTCGCGAGTTCCTGGCAGCACTTTCCACGGTCGTCGATCGCGGCAACGTACTCGACCCGCGCGTCGCCGGACGCGATACCACCGCCCGCGGCTGGCTCGAAGCGGCACCGCTCGCCGCGCGCGCCGCGCGGGCACCGATCGCCGCAAATCCGGGGATCACCGCCGCCTGGCGCAAGCGCTACCCGACGCATCCGGCAGCCGCCGCGCTGGCGTCGCTCGGGCAGGTCCCGCCGCCGCCCCGACTGGAGGCGGCAGCGGCTGCGCCGACGCCGAACACGGCGCGCGGCGGTCCCGCCGCGCCGGGGAGCAGCGTCCGGCCGATCGGCACGGTCGCCGGCGGTGCCGCAACGATTCCCTCCGGCGTGCCGCTGCCCGCGGCGGCCCACGTTGCCGTGCTGCTGCCGCTGAGCGGTCGCAACGCAGCAGCGGGCGCGCAGTTGCGTGACGGCCTGCTCGCCGCGCACTACGCGGAGCCGGAGTCGACGCGTTCGCCGCTGCGCTTCTACGACACCGCGAGGCAAACCATCGCCGAGGCCTTTACCGCTGCCCGTCGTGGCGGCGCGGTTTACGTCATCGGACCGCTGGTCCGAGAGGAGGTTGCCGCAGCCGTGACGAGTGCGGCCGAGCCCGGCGCGCCACCGGTACTCGCCCTCAATTTCCTGCCCGCCGAGCAGGCGGCGCCCACAGCGAATTTCCGGCAGTTCGCACTCTCGCCGGAGGACGAAGCGCGGGCGGTCGCGCGGCGCGCGCTCGCCGAAGGCAGGCGCCGCGCCGTCGCGCTGGTTCCGGCCGGCGAGTGGGGTACGCGCGTACTCGGCGCGTTTCGCGCAGAACTCGAGCAGGGCGGCGGCACACTGCTGGCGGTGGAGGCCCTCGCAGGTCGCGAGGTCGGCCCGACCATCCAGGGTGCGCTGCGTATCGACGACAGCATTGCCCGCCATCGGCGTGTGCAGGCTGCGCTCGACACGCCGCTCGCCTTCCAGCCGCGTCGCCGCGCCGATATCGACTTCGTGTTCATGCCCGGCCCTGCGGCATCGATCCGTCAGTGGCGCCCGCAATTACGCTTTCAGGGCGGCGGCGACCTGCCGGCCTATGCCACGGCCGATGTCTGGGACGGCCGCTCGGGCGCCGAACTTGCCGGCATCGTGTTTCCCGACATGGATTGGATGATCGCTCCGGAGTCGCCGGTCGCCGCGGGACTGCGCGGCACCACCACGGACGCATTCGGTGACACCCGCGGACGCGGCCGGCTTTTTGCCTTTGGCCACGACGCCTGGCTGCTGCAGGCGGCGTTGCGAGCGGGGCGACCACCAACCGTCGAGGCGCCGATCAATGGCGCGAGCGGTGCGCTGTTCATCGACGCCGACGGCCGCGTCGAGCGCAGCCTGCGCTGGGCACAGATCGACGACACAGGCTTCAAGCTGCTGCCGGCACCCGGCGGCGGATGAGCAATCCCGACGC
>CAZIRD010000012.1:0-12834 GCA_964541625.1 uncultured Acidibacter sp. | reverse complement strand
CGATCAACCGCGCGACGATCGACCGCGCAGCGCTCGGACGCGAGGCCGAGCAGCATGCCGCAGCCCATCTCGAGGCAGCAGGGGCGACGATCCTGCTGCGCAATTTCCGCCGCCGGCGCGGTGAACTGGATCTCGTCGCCCTGCACCGCGGCGTTTTGCTGATCGTCGAGGTGAGGCTGCGCTCCAGCGATCGCCACGGCGGCAGCGCCGCGAGCGTCGACGGTCGCAAGCAGCGACGCCTCGTGCATGCGGCCCGGCAGCTGCTGCAGCAACGACGCGATCTCGCCCGTCACCCGGTGCGATTCGACGTGATTGCGATCTCCAGAAGGCGGCCGAGCACCGACGACTGCGATCCCGGCACCGCTGGTTGGAAAGTCGATTGGCTGCAGCACGCCTTCGAGGCCGCGGGCTGAGCGACGGCTGAGGATTACTTGACGACCTTGAGGCTCGGTCGCTTGGCGCCGCCGGATGCCGGCGCAGCGACGCCACTGCCAGCGGATCCTGCCGGGGGTGATGCCGGTCCTGCGCCAGGTGGCTCGCCGGAAGGCCCGCCGGGACCGGGCGTGTCGCCCTCCTCGGGCGGAAACATCAAACCTTCGCCGGTCTCGCGCGCGTAGATGCTCTGTACCGCCGCGGTCGGAATCCGCAGTTGCCGCGGCACCCCGCCGAAGCGGGCTTCGAAGCTCACCCAGTCATTGCCAAGATCGAGGTGACGCGTCGCGTCATAGCTGACATTGAGCACGATGCGACCGTCGCGCACATGGGCGCGGGGCACGTCCACCGACTCAGCGGTCGCGTCGACCATGAGGTGCGGCGTAAACCCGCTATCGGTCATCCACTGGTGCATGGCCCGGATGAGGTACGGCCGACGCGGAATACGGGTCCCTGTCACCGCCTTTTGTCCTCGCCGCTCACAGCCGGCCGCTGCCGACCGCCTCCGCCTACTTGACGTCCTTCCAATACTCTTGCTTCAGCAAGTAAGCAAAGCCGGTGAACACCAGCAGGAAGAGGATCACCCAGACCCCGAGCGCCTGCCGCTTCGCCTTGGCGGGCTCGCCGGCGTACTCGAGGAAGTTGACGGTATCGCGAAGGAAGTCGTCATAGGCTTCCGGCGACAACTGGCCAGGCCCCGCGAGTTCGAAGGACTCCCAGTGCGACTCGGTGACCTTTTGGCCGTCGACCATCTTCTCGACGGTCTTGAACTTGGCTTCCTGCACGCCCTGCAACGCGGAGAGCACATGCGGCATTGCCGTGCCGGGTAGCGCAAGATTGTTGACGCCGCTGGGGGTCTTCGGGTCGGCGTAGAACGTCTTCATGAACTGGAAGACGTAGTCCGAGCCCTTGGCGCGCGTGATCAGCGACAGGTCAGGAGGCGCTTTGCCGAACCAGGCCTCGCCATCAGCCGCGGCGAGCGGCGAGATGATGTAATCGCCCTTCTTGGTGCCCGGCAGCAGCAGCAGCTTTTCCATCTGCTCCTCGGGGATGTTGAGGTCCTTGGCGACGCGCGAGTAGCGGTTGTACTTCAGCGAGTGGCAGCCGGCGCAGTAACCCATGAAATTGGCCGCACCACGCTGCAGCGAGGCGACATTGCTGACGTCGTTGCCGGGCTGCCAGTCCATCCACGCGGCGTGCGGACCCGAACCCGCGGCGAACGCCGGACCAGCCAGCGCCAGAGCAAGCCCGAAGGCGGCGATGACGATGGACTTACGCATGGTACGTGACCCTCTCCGGAGCAGGCTTGCACTTCTCGATGCTTGTGTACCAGGGCATGAGAATGAAGAACGCGAAATAGACCGCGGTGAAGACGCGCGCGAGGATCACGTAGAGATCGTTCGCCGGCTGCAGACCGAGATAGCTCAGCACGATGAAGGCGACCACGAACAGCGCCAGCGCAATCTTCGACAGGATGCCCTTGTAGCGAATCGACTTCACGGGCGAGCGGTCCAGCCACGGCAGGAAGAACAGCACCACGATTGCCAGCAGCATCAGCAATGCGCCCAACTGCTGGTCCGGCACCGCGCGCAACATCGCGTAGAAGGCGGTGAAGTACCACACCGGCGCGATGTGCTCGGGCGTTGACAGCGCGTTGGCCGGTTCGAAGTTCGGCTTCTCGAGGAACAGGCCGCCGAAGGTCGGCACGAAGAACAACACGCCGCAGAAGAAGATCAGGAAGACGCCGACGCCGACGATGTCCTTGACCGTGTAGTACGGGTGGAACGGAATGCCGTCGACCGGCTTGCCGTCGGCGCGCAGCTTCGCCTTGATCTCGATGCCGTCCGGGTTGTTGGAGCCGGTCTGCCGCAGCGCGACGAGGTGCATGAGGATGAGGAACGCGATCGCGAACGGCACCGCAATGACGTGCAGCGCGAAGAAGCGGTTGAGGGTGGAGTCGGCGATACCGTAGTCGCCGCGTATCCACTCGACGATCCCCGGCCCTATGACCGGGATGGTGCCGAACAGGTTTACGATCACCTGTGCACCCCAATAGGACATGTTGCCCCAGGGCAGCACGTAACCCATGAAGGCCTCTGCCATCAGCGCGAGGTAGAGCAGCATGCCGAGGATCCACAGCAGCTCGCGCGGCGCACGATACGAGCCGTACATGAGCGCGCGGAACATGTGCAGGTAGATGACGATGAAGAAGAACGACGCACCGGTCGAGTGCAGGTAGCGGATCAACCAGCCCCATTCGACCTCGCGCATGATGTACTCGACCGAGTCGAAGGCCAGCGCCTCGCTCGGCTTGTAATGCATGGTGAGGAAAATGCCCGAGAGAATCTGGATTACGAACACCAGCAGAGCCAGCGAACCGAAGAAGTACCAGATGTTGAAATTCTTCGGTGCGAAGTAGCCGATCAGCTGCGAGTCGAGGAACTCATCGACGGGCAGGCGCTTGTTGAGCCAGGCGCGAAAGCCGGCCTTGCCGGCGGTGTCGGTCGAGGCGGCCATCAGGCAGCTCCTTGGGTGGCGTCGACGCCGATCACCAGCAGGGTGTCGGATTCGAATTTGTGCGGCGGCACGCGCAGGTTGGCGGAGGCCGGCGAACCGTTGAACACCCGACCCGCGAGATCAAAGCGCGAGCCGTGGCAGGGGCAGAAGAATCCACCCGGCCAGTCGGCGCCCATCGCCGGATCGGCGACGGTGAAGAACTGCTTCGGCAAGCAGCCGAGGTGCGTGCAGGCCGCGTAAAGCACGAGGACCTCGGGCTTCAGCGAACGCATCTCGTTGCGGGCATAGGTCGGCTGGTCAGACGCCTCGGACTTCGGATCCTTGAGGTTGGCATCGTGGCCGGCGAGCTTGGCCACCGCCTCCGGCGTGCGCCGCACGACGTAGATCGGCTGCTTGCGCCAGCTCTGCGTGACCATCTGCCCCGGTTCGAGCTTGGAGATGTCGATTTCGAGCGGCGCGCCAAGGGCGCGGGCGCGCTCCGAGGGCTTCCACGAAGAAATGAACGGCACCAGGGTGAACGCTGCACCCACCGCACCGGTCGCCGCAGTTGCCACCGTGAGGAATTTTCGCCGGCTGATGTCGGCTTCTTCGGTGGTCACCTTCTCGTCACTCATGCCAAGCCTCTCCCGGCCCGACTACTGCGTCGGGGCGCTATCCGTGATGCGTGGGGCTGCGGCATTATACACGCGGGCGCGCGACGTGGCGCCGTGGCGCGGAGTGGACCGGTCGCGATGAGCGGTTGGCAGAAGGCAGTCATCTTTCTCCTCGGATCAGTGGTCGGCGGACTTGCGCTGGCTTTCCTTGGCGTCGTCGGCATTTACCTCTGGCGCCCCGAGATACTCGCGCAGTTGCGCGCGCCTGCAAGCGAATCCCAGTCGGTCGAACTCCCCGGCGCCGTCGAACCTGCGATCACCGAGCCGGCGACGGATGCGGGCACCAGCGCCGAGTCCGCGGCAACGGAGGCCACGCCGAGCGGCGGTGCCGCCGCCGCCAGCTACTCGCCTGCCGTGCGTGCCGCGGCACCGGCGGTAGTCAATCTTTATGTCACCCGCGTGGCCACCGAGCGCGTGCTGCGCAGTTTCCTCGACGATCCCTTCGGTGACTTCGTGCCGCGCTACCGCAAGCGCACCGAGCAGACGCTGGGTTCGGGCGTGATCATCGATCCGGCGGGGCAGATCGTCACCAACCATCATGTGATTGCCGACGCCACCACCATCCGCGTGCAGCTTGCCGATGGCCGCACCACGGAGGCGCAGGTGGTGGGTCGCGATCCCGACACCGATCTCGCGCTGCTCAAGATCGACCTGCCCAACCTGCCGAGCATTCGTGTCGGTCGCTCCGACACGCTGCGCGTCGGCGACGTGGTGCTCGCCATCGGCAACCCGATTGGACTCGCCCAAACGGTGACCCAGGGTATCGTCAGCGCCACCGGCCGCGACCAACTCGGCATCGCGACCTTCGAGAACTTCATCCAGACCGATGCGCCGATCAACCCGGGCAACTCGGGCGGCGCGCTGATCAACACCCGCGGCGAACTCGTCGGCGTGAACACCGCGATCATTGCCAAGAATCTCGGTGTCGAGGGCATCGGCTTCTCGATACCGGTGAACCTGGTGCGCGGCGTGGTCAATGAAATCCTCACCCGCGGCAAGGTGCTGCGCGGCTGGATCGGCATCGGCGCCGACATGGTCGATGCAGAGCAGGCCAAACAGGCGGGTTTCGAAGGACCCGTAGTGGTGATCACGCGGCTCGCGAACGGCGGGCCCGCGCAACAGGCGGGGCTCAGGCCGGGCGATGTCATCCTCAAGATTGAAGGCAAGGCTCCGGCGAACGCGCGCGAGGTCATGCTGCGGATCGCCGACACCTCGCCCGGACAGACCATCGCCATGGAGGTGCAGCGCGGCAGCGAGCGCGGCGAAGCGCGCATCCGCGTCGACGAGGCTCCGCAGCAGGTACGGCCCCGCTAGAGACGACGACCCGCGCCCGGGTCCTGAGACGTCAGCCGGGTACGCGTTTGATCGCGGCGCCGAGGCCGGCGAGCTTTTCCTCGATCGCCTCATAGCCGCGATCGATGTGGTAGATCCGATCGATCTCGGTGCGACCCTCGGCCACGAGCCCTGCAAGCACCAGTGACGCCGAGGCGCGCAGATCGGTGGCCATCACCGGCGCCGCCTGCAGGCGCGGTACCCCCTTGATGATGGCGGTGTTGCCCTCAAGGCGGATCTCCGCACCCATCCGCCGCATCTCCAGCATGTGCATGAAGCGGTTTTCGAAGATCGTCTCGATGATCGTGCCGACGCCCTCGGCGACGGTGTTGAGGGCCGCAAACTGCGCCTGCATGTCGGTGGGGAACGCCGGGTAGGGCGCGGTGCGCAGGTCGACCGCACGCGGCCGCCGGCCGCGCATATCGATCTCGATCCAGTCATTGCCGCCCGTCAGGGTCGCGCCGGCCTCCTGCAGCTTGGCGAGCACGGCGTCGAGATGCTCCGGACGGGTGTTGCGGATACGCACGCGCCCGCGGCTGATCGCGCCGGCGAGCAGGTAGGTGCCGCTTTCGATGCGATCAGGCAGCACACGGAACTGCCCACCGTGCAGGCGCGGCACGCCCTCGATGACGATCTTGTCGGTGCCAGCACCGCGCACGCGCGCGCCGATCGCGTTGAGGAAGTCGGCCAGATCGACCACCTCGGGTTCGCGGGCGGCGTTCTCGAGCACGGTCTCGCCTTCGGCAAGGACCGCAGCCATCAGCAAATTTTCGGTGCCGGTGACCGTGACGGTGTCGAGCACCAGTCGCGCACCGCGCAGCCGCGGCGCGCGCGCGCGGATATAACCGTTCTCGATCGAGATTTCGGCGCCCATCGCCTGCAGGCCGGCGACGTGGATATTGACCGGCCGGGCGCCGATCGCGCAGCCGCCCGGCAAGGAAACATTGGCCTCGCCGAAACGCGCCAGCAGCGGTCCGAGTACCAGGATCGAAGCGCGCATGGTCTTGACGAGGTCGTAGGGCGCGAGCGGCTTGTCGAGCGTGCTGGCGTCGACCTCGACGTTCATGCGCTCATCGACGGTGACCGTCACCCCCATGCGACCGAGCAGTTCGATCATGGTCGTGACGTCCTGCAGGTGCGGGACGTTGCCGACCGACACCGGTTCGGCAGCGAGCAGCGTGCCGGCGAGGATGGGCAGCGCCGAATTCTTGGCGCCAGAGATCCGCACCTCCCCCTCGAGCGCGGTACCGCCGTCGATCTGCAGCCGGTCCATCTGCGCTTGGCCTCAGCCGGGCCGGCTGGTGCCGGCCTCCTCGGGAGTCAGCGCCTCGATGGACAACGCGTGGATCTCGCGCCCGACCAGTTCGCCGAGCGTGCGATAGACCATCTGGTGCCGGGCGATGCTGCGCTTGCCGGCGAAGGCCGCGGACACCACACGGGTGGCGAAGTGTGTCTGGTCTTCGGACTCGACCAGAACCTCGGCGCCGGGCAGGCCGGCACGGATCAGTTCAGCGACTTTTTCGGGGTGCATGACGGGGGCTTGGTGTCGGAGCGCGCAGCGGGTGGACGAGGGGCGGTATCATGCCACCTCATGGACACTCCTGCGCATCGGACCGAAGCCGACGCCCTGCGACTCATTGCCGCGGGCCGGCGGGCGCTGGCCATCGAGAGCCGCGGGATCGCTGCGCTCGAGTCGCGCATCGATGCCGGCTTCGCCGCCGCCTGCCGACTGTGCCTCGAATGTCGCGGGCGCGTGGTCGTCACCGGCATGGGCAAATCCGGGCACGTCGGTGGCAAGATCGCTGCGACCCTGGCGAGCACCGGCACGCCGTCGTTCTTTCTGCACCCGGCGGAGGCGAGCCACGGCGATCTCGGCATGATCACCCGCGACGACGTCGTACTGGCGCTCTCCAACTCCGGCGAGACCCCGGAAATTCTTGCGCTGCTCGCACCGATCGCACGCCTCGGCGTGCCGCTGCTCGCGCTCACCGGCAATGCCGGCTCCACCCTCGCCCGCGAGGCTCGCGTACATCTCGACGTCGGTGTTGCCGAAGAGGCCTGTCCGCTCAATCTGGCGCCGACGGCGAGCACCACGGCCACGCTCGCCATGGGCGACGCGTTGGCCGTCGCCCTGCTCGAGGCGCGCGGGTTCACTGCCGAGGATTTCGCCCGCTCGCATCCGGGCGGCGCACTCGGCCGCCGCCTGCTGATGCGCGTCGCCGACGTCATGCGCAGCGGCGACGCCGTGCCACGCGTCGGCCCGGACACCAGCATGGCCGAAGGCTTGCTGGAGATTTCGCGCAAAGGGCTCGGCATGACCGTCGTGGTCGATGCTGCGGGCGAGGCCATCGGCGTGTACACGGACGGTGATCTGCGTCGCTCGCTCGATCAAAGGGTCGACATCCATGCGTCGCGGATGCGCGACGTCATGACCCACCCCTGCAAGACCATCGGTGCCGGCGAGCTCGCCGCCGAGGCCGTACACCTGATGGAGAAGTACCGCATCACCTCGTTGCCGGTAGTCGATGAATCCGGGGCGCTCGTTGGCGCCCTTAATGTCCACGACCTGCTGCGCAGCGGCGTGATGTAGAGGTGCGAGGCATGCAACCCGCTGGCCGACGCCACCTGCCCCCACCGCTGCACGGCATGCCCAGGTCGCCCGCCTTGCCGCTCGTGTTCGCGATGCTTGCTGTGGCGAGTCTCGCCGCTTGCGGCGGCAATCCGCAGGGCAGTGTGCCGACCGCCGAGACGACGCAGGATCCCGGCTACTCCGCCAGCGAGGCAGAGATCGTGCAAACCGGTGCGGACGGCCTGCCGAAATACCGGCTGCAGGCGCGCCACATCGAGCAGGATCCGCGCTCGCTGGAGGTCGCTCTCGAGGAGATCCGCCTTGAGACGCGCGAACGCAGCGCAGGCAGCTGGCAGGTATCGGCACCGCGCGGACGGCTGTCGAAGGACGCCGAGCGGCTGCAACTCGACGGTGGCGTACTGCTGCAGGGCGGAGAGCGCCAGGGCACGGAGCCGCTGCGCTTGCGCACCGCGTCGCTCGCCTACGATCTCGGCACGTCGCGGGTACGCGCGCCCGGCGAGGTCGAACTCGCGCTGCAGGGTCACGTGCTCGCCGGCACGGGACTCGACGCCAATCTGCGCACCCGGCAAGTGCGCCTGCAGGCAGATGTGCATGGTCGCTTCACGCGCTGATTTTCGGGTGCTTTGCGGGGCGCTGCTCGCCATCGGGCTGGCGCCGATCGCGTCGACGGCGGAGCCTGCGGCACCGCCCGCGACCACCCGCAGCGGCGACATCACGCTCGATGCCGCCTCCTCGGAGGTCGACTATCGCAGCAACACCCTGCTCTTTCGCGACGTGGTGATCACGCAGGGCGCGGTGAGGGTTGCAGCGCAGCGGGCCCGCGCGACGGGCCTCGACTTCAACGAGGCCACCTGGAACTTCAGTGGCGCGGTACGTATCGACGTCGATGGCGGTGCGCTGCGCTCCGAAGAGGCCACCGTGGTGTTCGCGGGCAATCGGGTCGTGCGCGCCACCATCCGCGGCAAGCAGGCGGAGTTCGAGCAGGCGCTGAAGAACGGCGGTCGCGCCCGCGGCAAGGCAGGCAGCATCACCTATGAAATGGCGGCGGCTACCGTGACGCTGCGCGAGGACGCCTGGCTGAGCGACGATGGGCGCAGCGAGATTCGCGGCGATCCGCTCGTCTACAACGTCCGCGAACAACGCGTGCAGGCCGGCCGACCCACCGGCAGCAGCGAGCGGGTTCGCATCCTGATCCGGCCGAAACCGAATACGCCCGCGTCGGCCCCGACGCCGCCGCCTGCGTCTGCGCCTACGACTGCGCCTGCGCCTGCGCCTGCGTCCAGGCCGCCACCTGCGTCATGAGCCTGCTGCGCGCCTCGCACCTTGCCAAGTCCTACGGCGCTCGCGCCGTGGTGCGGGATCTGTCGCTGCAACTCGAAGGCGGCGAAATCGTCGGTCTGCTCGGGCCAAATGGGGCCGGCAAGACCACGGCGTTCTACATGATCGTCGGTTTGGTCGCCGCCGACGCCGGCCGCATCGAACTCGACGGCCGCGATCTCACCCATGCGGCCATTCATCAGCGCGCCAAGGCGGGCATCGGTTACCTGCCGCAGGAGGCCTCGGTGTTCCGCCGGCTGACGGTGGAAGACAACGTCCGCGCGATCCTCGAGACGCGCGCTGATCTCGATGCTGTCCAGCGCAGCGCCCGCTGCGAGGAAATTCTCGCTGATCTGCGGATCGATCATGTGCGTCGCTCGCTCGGCATGTCGCTCTCCGGCGGCGAACGCCGGCGCGTCGAGATTGCCCGCGCACTCGCCGCCGATCCGCGGTTCCTGCTGCTCGACGAACCTTTCGCCGGCGTCGACCCGCTGTCGGTGGCCGATATCCAGCGCATCATCCGCGAGCTCGCCGCACGCGGCATCGGCGTGCTGATCACCGATCACAACGTGCGTGAAACGCTCGGTGTCTGCGCGCGTTCATACATCATCGGCGACGGCACGGTGATCGCCGCCGGATCGGCGGCGGAAATCCTTGCCAATCCCCGCGTGCGTGCGGTGTACTTGGGCGACTCGTTCAGCCTCTAGGTACCTCCCGCGGCGCCGGCAGCGTCGCCCCGAGCAAATCCGGATCCGCAGATGCTCAAGCAGTCACTGCAACTCAAGCTCGGCCAGTCGCTGACCATGACCCCGCAGTTGCAGCAGGCGATCCGCCTGCTGCAGATGCCGACGCTCGAGCTGCAGGCGCACATTGCCGAGGTGCTCGAGACCAATGTCATGCTCGAGCAGGAGGAGCCGGAGGATGAGGTCGAACTCACCGCCAGCTTCACCGCCGTCGAGCAACCCTCGCTGGCCGAGGCCGCCGAGCCGGTGGAAGTGGAAGTCGTCGAGCAACCGTGGGCGGACAGCCCCGGCACGGGCAGCGACGCCGGGCGGGCCGAGGATGACGAACAGCCGGAACGCGACATCGCCGACGAGCGCGGCGCGTCGCTGCGCGAGCAGCTGCTCGAACAGCTCGAACTTGCCGGCCTCTCCGACGACGATCTCACCGTCGCCACTGCGCTGGTCGATGCGCTCAACGATGACGGCTACCTGACCGAAACGCTGGCCGAAGTGGCCGCCAGCCTGCGGCCGGATATCAACTGGGACGAGGAAGAGATCGAGCGCGTGCTGATGCTGGTGCAGACGCTCGAACCGGTCGGCATCGGCGCGCGCAACCTGGCCGAGTGCCTGACACTGCAGCTCGCGCAACTCGAGCCCGCCACGCCGGGCCTCGCACTCGCGCGGCGTATCGCCGCCGAGCATCTCGATTTGCTGGCGCAGCGCGACAGCACGCCACTACGCAAAGCGACCGGTGCCGCCGAGGATGAACTCACCACGGCGATCGCGCTGGTGCGTGCCTGTCACCCTCGCCCCGGTTCGCTGCTGAGCGCGAGCCGGCCGGAGTACGTGATCCCCGACGTGTTCGTGCGTCGCACGCCGCGCGGCTGGGCAGTCGAACTCAACCCGGGCACGATGCCGCGGGTACGCGTCAATCAGGAATACGCCGGCATGCTTGGCCGCGGCAGCGCGCACACGACGCTGCGAACGCAACTGCAAGAGGCGCGCTGGCTGTTGAAGAGCCTCGAGATCCGCAACGACACGCTGCTGAAGGTCACCCGCGCGATCGTCGCGCGTCAGGCGGACTTCCTCGCCCGGGGCGACGAGTTCATGAAACCGATGATCCTCAAGGACATCGCCACCGCCATCGAGATGCACGAGTCGACCATTTCGCGCATCACCTCGGGCAAGTACATGCACACGCCGCGCGGCGTATACGAGCTGCGGTACTTCTTCTCCAGCCAGGTCGAGGGCGGCGACGGCCAGGGCACTTCCTCGACTGCGATCCGCGCCAAGATCCGCAAACTGATCCGCGAGGAGAACCCTGCAGAGCCGCTGTCCGACAACCGGCTCGCGGAGATTCTCTCCGGCGAGGGCATCCCGGTCGCCCGCCGGACGGTGGCCAAGTATCGCGAGGGGCTGGGACTCGGCTCCTCGACCGAGCGCAAGCAGGCCAAATCGCGTTAACCTTGTCGTCAACAGGAGGTCGCCATGCAAATTTCCATCACCGGCCATCACGTCGAAGTCACCGACTCCATGCGCGCCTACGTGCACAAGAAGATGGATCGCATCGTGCGCCACTTCGACCAGGTCATCGACGTGCACTGCGTGCTGTCGGTAGAAAAGCTGCGGCAAAAGGCCGAGGCGACTTTGAAGGTACCCGGCGCCGACATTCACGCCGACGCGGTAGCGGAAGACATGTACGCGGCGATCGACGCGCTCGTCGACAAACTCGACCGGCTGGTGAAGAAACGCAAGGAAAAGGAAACCGACCACCACGCCGAGGAAGGCCGCCGCGCGCGCCACTGACGGCGCGCCCTGCGGTCTGATTTCCGTCCCGGTCGCGTCGCCCCTCAGGCGATCCAGCGCATGGCCTCGCCCCTGCGTCTTATCCTCGTCAGCGGGCTCTCGGGCGCCGGCAAGAGCGTCGTGCTCAATGCGCTCGAGGATCTCGGCCATTACTGCGTCGACAACCTTCCCGCCTCGCTGCTCGAGTCCTTCGTCGGTCACGCGCTGCGCACCGGCACCGGCAGCTATCAGACCGTGGCGATCGGCATCGACGCGCGCGACACCGGCATTGGCCTCGACGCCGTGCCCGAAACCATTGCCGGACTGCGCCGCAGCGGCTTGCGCTGCGAACTGCTGGTGGTCACTGCCGCGGACAGCGAACTGCTGCGCCGCTTCGGCGAGACCAAGCGCCGTCACCCGCTGTCACGCGGGGATGTGACGCTGCAGGAGGCCGTCTCGCTGGAACGACAGTTGCTGGATCCTTTGATCCAGGCAGCGGACCTCGTGGTCGACACCACGCACATGGGCGTGCACGAACTGCGCGAAGTGATCGTGACGCGCATCGACCAGCGGCGCGGCGCGGAACTCTCCGTCACCCTGGTGTCCTTCGGCTTCAAGCACGGCGTGCCGGGCGACTGCGACTTCGTGTTCGACGCCCGCACCCTGCCGAACCCCTACTGGACGGTGGCGCTGCGGCCGCTCACCGGTCGTGACCCGGAGGTCATCGCCTACCTCGATGCACAACCCGCCGCGGCGGCGCTGCTCGAAGAATTCGCGCGCTTCATCGCGGCGCGGATCGGCGAGCATCAGGCGGCCCGGCGGCGCTACCTGACCATCGGCATCGGCTGTACCGGCGGTCAGCATCGCTCGGTCTACCTCGCCGATCGGCTCGGCGCGCGTCTGCGGGACGCCGCGCCCGGCATCATCGTGCGGCATAGCGGCCTCGCCGCTCGCGCGGCGCAAGCGTGAAGCCGACGCGCCGATGAGCTCACCCGCCACCCTGAGCCGCAAGGACGCGCGCCTCGGCGCACTGCGCGAGGCACTCGAGACCGGCACGCTGCGTCCTGCGCAACGGATGGTTGCCGCGATGCATCCCGCCGAGATCGCGTTGCTGCTCGAATCGCTGCCGCCGCGGCAGCGCGAGCTCGTCTGGAGCATGGTCGACCCGGACATCGAAGGCGACGTGCTGGTCGAGCTCAACGAAAACGTCCGCCAGGAACTCATCGAGGAGATGGCGACCGAGGAGCTGGTCGCGGCGGCGGAGGGCATGGAGCTCGACGATCTCGCCGACCTCGTCGGCGATCTGCCGGAAACGGTGACCCTGCAGGTGCTGCGTTCGATGGACCAGCGCGATCGCGAGCGGCTGCGCACCGTGCTGTCCTGGCCGGAGGACAGCGCCGGCGGTCTGATGAACACCGATACGGTAAGCGTGCGGCCCGACGTCACCCTCGAGGTGGTGCTGCGCTACCTGCGCATGCGCGGCGAG
>CAZIRD010000011.1:28041-46090 GCA_964541625.1 uncultured Acidibacter sp. | reverse complement strand
TTTCAGAGGGCGACAGCAATTGGCTTGGCATCAGGGAGTAGCCGACCATCGAGGCAGCAAGCAGCACGAGCATCGCGGTGACAACGGTTTTCGGGCGCTGCAGGGCCGCGCGTACCCGCTCTGCATACCAGCGGCGCACGCGGGCCATACGCCCGTGCTCATCGTCGTGCGCAGCCTCGCCGGCAAAATCCACGCTCAGCACCGGCATTACGGTCAGCGCCACGAACAGTGACAGCAGCAGCGTGATCGCCAGCACGATCGCCAGGCTGCGCATGTATTCCGCCGTGTCGGTCTCGCCGGCGACCAGCGGTACGAAGGCGAGGATGATCGCGAGCGACGAGACGAGCAGCGGCGTTGCGGTCGTGCGTCCCGCCGCCTCCGCGGCAGCGAACTTCGGCTCGCCGGCGGCGACCCGCCGCTGGTAGTCCTCGACCACGACGATCGCGTTGTCGACGAACAAACCGAGCGAGATGATGATGGCGCCAATCGATACCTGGTGCAGTTCGATGCCCAGCAGGCGCATCAGCAATAACGTGCCAAGCACCGTGAGCGGTACGATTGCTCCAGTCACGAATCCGGCGCGCCAGCCGACGAACAGCACGACGACGGCCATGACGATCAGGATCGTCTCGACAAAAACCTGTCCCACCCGGCCGAGCTCGCCGCCGACCACGACGGCCTGATCAGTCACCGTGGCGAGCCGCATGCCGGCGGGCAGTTCCGCCTTGGCGGTTTCGAGCTCGGCATCGATCCGGGCGGCAAAGGCCTGCACGTCGAGGCCGGCCTTCATGGAGACGGCCAGCACGATTGCCGGGTCGCCGTTGTGGAATGCGGCGGTGGCGGGCGGATCTGCGGGCGCCTGCAGCACGGTGCCGAGTGCGCCGAGCGGGACCAGCGAGCGATCTGCGCGCGCGATCGGCGTCTCGGCGAGGGCGGCGGCATCCGGCAGGTCGGCCAGCGGGTCGAGCGCAAGCACTTGACCACCGGCCATCAGCTCGCCTGCGGGGGCGACGAGATTGCGCGCTTGCAGGGCGCGCGCGACGGTGGCGACATCGAGACCCTGCTCGGCGAGGCGCGCCGGCGAGAGCTCGACATAGATGCGCTCCTCGCGCACACCGTGTAATGACACCCGCTCCGCGCCGGGCACGCCTTGCAGTCGATCGCGGAGCCGACGGGCGGCATCCTGCATTTGGCCGGCCGAATAGCCTTTGCCCTGCAGCGCAACGCTGCGTACCGCGACGCGACCGAATTCGTCATCCACGAACGGTCCGACGGTTCCCGGCGGCAGCACGGTCGCGGCATCCTGGACTTTCGCGCGGACGCGCTGCCAGGTCGCGGGGAGTTCCTCGGCGGGCGTGTTTTCTTCGAGAGAGATGTAGAGAAATGCGCTGCCCGGGCGGATCACCGTATCGAGATGTTCCACGCGATCGATTTCGCGCAGTCGCTCCTCGATCGGTCGGGCGACGAGCGCCTCGATGCGTTCACTGGTCGCGCCGGGGAGTTGCGCAACGACCATGGCGACGCGCGTCGGCACGGTCGGCTCCTCCGTGGACGGGAAGCCGCGCAGCATGGCGAGCCCGGCGAGCAGCACGCCGATCGCGGCAACCACGGTGAAGCGGGGGCGGCGCAGTGCCGCGTGCGTAAGTGACATGGTGGTGTCCTGCGTTGTGGCGCGGTGTCAGCGGGCGGCGAGACGCGTTTGCACGCGTGTTCCCGCGGCGATGTGCTGTGCGCCGGCGGCGACCACCTGATCGCCGGGTCTGACCGCGCCGGCTACCAGCGCGCTGCCGTCGACCATACGCAGCAGCGCGACGCGTATTTCTTTGACCTGCTGATTCCTGTCGACTACACGCAGCGTGCGCGATCCATCGCGCGCGATCAGCACCGCGCCGGCGGGCACACGAGCGGTGGCGGTACCCGTACCCGCGGGGAAAGCCAGCTCGGCGATCGCGCCGGGCGGCGGCTCGCCGTCGGTGACCCGCGCGACGACCTCCCGGGCACCGGATCCGCCAGCGCGACCGCCCACACGGTCGACGATCGCAGCGCCGGTGGTGTCACCGACGCGCCACGTAACGCGCGTGCCGCGCCGCAGTTCAGCGGCGATCGACGCTGCGGCGATGGCGACGATCTCGCGCGGGCCATCCCCGTCCAGCTCGAGGAGCGGCGCGCCCGGTGCAGCCACTGCAGAGCGCTCGATGTGTCGTAGCGCGATCACGCCGTCGATCGGCGCGCGGATCTCCACCGCGGTGAGTTCGCGTTCGGCGGCGGCCAGGGCGGTACGGGCAGCGGCGACTTCGCTCGCCGCGGTTTGACGTTCGATCTCGGCTTGCTCCGCATCGGCCGCACTCGCCGCACCCAGTGATACGAGGCCCGATACGCGATTGATGTGGCGGACACGCTCGGCGAGCTGCGCGTCGGTACGCGATACCTCCGCTCGCGCCGCGACCAGCCGGCGCGCGGCGACTTCGGCGTCGAGCACCATCAGCAATTGTCCGCGGCGCACCCGATCGCCGACATCCACCTCGAGGTTGAGCACGCGGCCGCCGGTTTCGGTGGAAATCACATGCAGCCGGGCTGCCCGCACGCTGCCGAGCGCGCGCCTCGCCGGATCAACCGGAGCCGCCGCCGGCTGCACCAGCACCCAAGGGTCCGCGGCGCGGCGTTGCGTCGTGGGCTCGTAGCATCCGGCGAGGGGCAATAAGGCGAGAGGCAGGAGGGTGAAGAGAACTCGTGCCAGGTGACGACGCTTTGATAAATGCATAAGGGACGACTCACTCATATTACGGGCGCAAAAAAGCGGTTCAGTGGGTCTCAAGGGCTCAATCGCCGCGCGCGCCGAGGGCGCGAAGGATGAACAGGGTGCAGGATTGGCCCTGGGCTTCGATTCCTTCCGCCTGGAAGGCAAAGCGGCAGCCGAGGCCGTCGATCAAGGACAGGATCAGGGTGGCCGCCGTCCGCGGCTCCATCCGTCCGTCGATCTCGCCATCGTTGCGGGCGCGCTCGATCAGTGCGGCGATCGCGGCGATCATCTTTTCTTCGGCGTCGCGCACGGCAGCCGCCACGGCCGGCCGGCGCGTGGCCTCGGTCAGCACGTCGAGCCGCAGCCGCGACAGATCCGAGAGCCCGGCGTCCGCGAACATCGCTGCGCTGGCTGCCTGCAGGCCCTCGCGCAAGGTCGGCGCATGAGCCACCATGGCCACGAGTTCCAGATCGCAGCGCAGATCGTCCTCCACCAGCGCGAGCACGAGATCATCCTTGGTGGGGAAGTACTGGTAGAGATTGGCGACGCTCACACCGGCTTCGGTGCTGATCTCCGCCGTACTGGACGCGTGGAAGCCCTTGCGCAGGAAGCAGCGGCGCGCACCATCCAGAATCTGCCGGATCCGCGTGGCGCGGGCGTCCGGATCGACTGGCCGTCCGCGGCGACTGGCGGTTGGGTTTTCGGTGGGCGAGCTCACGGCGATTATTATAAGCAAGCCCTCACTATTTTCAACAGGTCCCTCAAAGTCGACCCCACCGGGCTCGCCATCGCGACTCAAGGGCATCGCAAGATTCCATCGATTTAGGTTAAGTCTTTAACCTAAAATAAAGCGGGTCGTTGTTTCAGGATCGAGTTGCCCATGCTTCGAGCCCAACCCGGCCGATACATCACCGTCTCAACGGCTGGTGAAGCGTTCAAGGCCTTTATCCCGACGCCGCTGCCGCCCGAGCCGCCGCTCGAGTGGTCGTCGGCCCTGAGGCACAGGTTCGATGCCGCTCTCTTGTCGCTGGGTCGACTCGATGCCGTCAGCGTGCTGCTCCCCAATGCGGGTTTGCTGCTCTACAGCTTCATCCGCAAGGAAGCAGTCCTGTCCTCGCAGATCGAAGGCACCCAATCGTCGCTGGCCGATCTGCTTCTTTACGAGATCGACGAGGAACCGGGCGTGCCCATGGAGGATGCCCGTGAGGTAAGCCGCTGCGTAGCGGCGCTGGAGCACGGACTTGGCAGGCTGCGTGGCGGTCTGCCCCTGTGCACCCGTTTGATCTGTGAAATGCACCAGGTGCTGCTCTCGCATCCCGGCGGCAAGGCCAAGGCGCCCGGTGAACTGCGCCGCACGCAGGTATGGATCGGCGGTACCCGGCCGGGGAACGCAGTGTTCGTCCCGCCGCCGCCGGAGGAAGTCCCGAATTGCCTCGCTCCTCTTGAGCGGTTTCTCAATGACGACCCGGAACCCGTGCCGCCGCTGCTGAAAGCCGCGCTTGCACACGTGCAGTTCGAAACCATCCACCCTTTCCTCGACGGCAACGGACGCATCGGCCGACTGCTCATCGTGCTGCAGTTGGTGGCCGACCGGGTGCTGCGTGAACCCATGCTCTACCCCAGCCTCTACTTCAGGAAGCACCGGGCGCTTTACTACGAATTGTTGAACGAGGTGCGCCTGCACGGTGACTGGGAACGCTGGCTCGATTTCTTTGCTGAAGGTGTCGAAGCCAGTGCGATGCAGGCCGTGACCACCGCAAACACTCTTTTGGCCGTGGTCAACGCCGATCGTGATCGGATAGCGCACCTCGGGCGCGCTGCGGCCTCCGCGCTCGCCGTCCATGAATCGTTGCAGCGTCAACCTATCGCAACGGCGACGTCGCTGGTGAAGGCAACCGGGCTGACAGCGGCAACGGTGAACAAATCGCTCGCTCACCTTGAGCGCATCGGGATCGTAGACGAACTCACGAATCGCCGCCGCGGGCGCGTATTCAGCTACAAAAACTACGTGCAGGAACTCGCGGCGGAGTTCGAGGCGCCGTAACTGAACATCATCCGCGCGGTCCCTCAAAGTCGGCCCGGCACGCATCATTTTCTGATTCAGCCCGGCTGCAGAGTGCGCGCAGGTTTCCCAACAACGCGCCATGCCACCGCCCGCCCCACCGGGCTAATGTTCGTGGTGATCAAGCGCTGAGGGTTTTGCGCTTGAGCCGCTGTGCGAGCGAATGCAGATGTACCTCTGACGGCCCGTCGTAGACGCGGAAGGCGCGGATCTCGCGCCAGATCTTTGATACCGGGGTTTCATCGACGATGCCGCTGCCGCCGAGCACCTGCACACAGCGGTCGACGACTTCAAATAGCGTCTCCGCGCAGCTGAACTTCGCCATGCTCGAATCGGCGGAGGCACGGCTGCCCTGGTCCAGCGTCCAGGCGACGTGGTCGATCATGAGCTGGGTCTGCCGCAGGTCGATCTCGTTGCGTGCAAGGGAAAAGCCGACGCCCTCGTGGTCGATGAGCGGCTTGCCGAAAGCCTGGCGCCGACAGGCATAGGCGGTGGCGATGTGATGCGCGCGCAGGGCGGCGCCCCACCAGCGCATACAGTGCGTGAGCCGCGCCGGCGCGAGACGCACCTGCGCATTCCGGAAGCCCTCGTGCGGTGTGCCGAGCACCAGCTCCTTCGGCACCCTGACATCCTGCAGTGTGAGCACGCCGTGGCCGCCCGGCATGGTGTGATCGACGGTGTGCATCAGCCGCTCGATCCGTACGCCGGGGTCGGGCAGCGGCACGAGGAACATGGTCGAGCGCCGCTCTCCGGTACGGGCCATGACGATGGCGAGCGCCGCGCCCTCTGCGCCGGTGATGAACCACTTGGCGCCGTTGATGAGCCAGTGGTCATCGTACTCAACCGCATGGGTACGCATGAGGTCGGGGTCCGAGCCGGCGCCGCCGTCCGGCTCGCTCATCAGGAACGAGGAGCGGATAACACCGGCGGCGAGCGGCGCGAGGAAGCGCTGCTTCTGCGCCGGCGTGGCAATGCGCTCAAGCAAATGCATGTTGCCCTCGTCCGGCGCCATGCAGTTCATCGCCACCGGACCGAGCAGCGAGTAACCACTGGCGCGCAGCACGACGGCGATGTCGCGATGGTCAAGGCCCTGACCACCCCACTCGACCGCGGCCTGCGGAGCGAGCAGCCCGGCTTGGCGGGCGAGGCTGCGCAATTCCTGCACCGCATCGTGAGTGAGCGGCCCCTGGAAGCGCGGCGCCGACTCGAGCGGAATGATCTTCTCGGCAATGAAGCGCTGCGTCCGTGCCTCGAGGTCCAGTGCCCGCGCGCTCGGTGTGAAGTCCGTCATGCCGTCATCGCCTCGCTGATCTGCTGCAGCAATAAATGTACACGCTGGCGCTCATCGACGACTGGCGAGCCGGCTACGCTGTGCTGCTTCGAGCGGCCACGCGGCAAGCACCTCGTCGAGCGACGGCCCCGCACCCGGCGACGACCCCGCATCGACGGGCGCGGCGGTCGCAGGCGGCGTCGCCGACAGGCGGGGCGCAGGAGCAACATGCAACGTGCCATCGGAGTGACGACGCAGCGCTTGACGGGCGAGCACCTGCGGGTGCGACGCGGCGAGTTCGCAGGACAACACCGGCGAGAGGCAGGCATCAGGCACCGCAATGGCCGCTTGCCAGTCCTCGAGCGTTCGCGAGACGACGATCTGCGCGATCCGCTCGCGCATCGCCGGCCACAGTGAGCGGTCCATCTGAGCGTCAAACAGCGGCTCGGAAAGACCCATCACCTGGCGGAAGACCGCATAAAACTTGGGTTCGATCGCGCCCACAGCGAGAAAGCCACCGTCCGCAGTGCGATACGTGCGGTAGAACGGCGCGCTGCCGTCGAGAAAATTCGTCTCGCGCTGCATGGACCACATGCCGGCATTCATCCAGCCGAACACCGGCGACATCAGCTGCAGCGTGGCATCGAGCATCGCCGCATCGACCACTTGTCCGCGCCCTGTACGCAGCGCGTGCACGTGTGCCGCCAGCATTCCGAACGCCAGCAGCATCGCGCCACCGCCGTAGTCGCCCACCAGGTTCAGGGGCGGCGGCGGCGGTTCCGCGGCAGACCCGATCGCGTGCAGGGCGCCGGTGAGCGCGATGTAGTTGATGTCGTGGCCCGGATGCCGCGAAAGCGGCCCGGTTTGTCCGTAGCCGGTGATTCGGCCGTAGACGATTCGCGGATTGATCGCGAGCACCTCGTCGGGACCGAGGCCGAGCCGCTCCATGACGCCCGGACGGAAACCCTCGATCAGGGCGTCCGCCCCGGCCAGCAGGTCGAGCACCAGGCGACGATCTGCGTCGAGCTTCAGGTCGAACTCGAGGGTCGGGCGCCCCTGCAGCAGCGGATCGGCATCACCGGCGGAGATGCCGTTGGGCTGCCCCCCGGGCCGACCGACCCGAATCACCGATGCGCCATGCTCGGCGAGGAGCTTGCCGCAGAATGGCGCGGGCCCGATGCCGTCGAATTCCACCACCCGCAGGCCCGCCAGCGCACTCATGCTTTGACCCCTGCAGGACAGACGCATCGAAGGCCCGCAGCGGGGCCCGGCGTGGGGCGGAAGTCCTGAGCTGCAGCAAGGGGCGTCATGCGTGCCGGTTTGACAGTCCGTCGGTCATTCGTTAAAAGTTCACGAAGTAATGTATAACATTTCACCAAGACTTTGCCCATCACAGCCGTCTTCGCGGGGCGGTATCGATGGCCGCTGAGCAGGACACCGGCCCGGCGGCGGCGGCGATTCCCGCCTGCGTGGGCGACTTCACCGTGCCCTATGGCGACATCGGCGATCCGCTGCTGCGTCGCGAACTGCTGCCCCGCTACCGCGCAGCCGGCGTGCACTTCGTCTCGCTGTCGGTCAGCGGCGACGGCCCGGATGCGGGCATCGTCCCGACTCTGCGTCGCATTGCCGGCATCCGCTGTCAGATCCAGGCGGAGCCCGACGTGTACGCGATGGTGCGCAGCGTGGATGACATCTTCGCAGCGCGGCGGCAGGGCCGTCTGGCGGTGATGTTCAACTTCCAAGGGATCGGCGCACTTGGTGATGACGCTGGTCTCATCGAGAGCTATTACCAGCTCGGCGTCCGCCACATGCTGCTGGCCTACAACCACGCCAGCGCCGCCGCCGATGGCTGTCTCGAAGAGCGCAACGGCGGGCTCACCGCTTTCGGCAGGCGGCTGATCACCGCGATGAACCGGGTCGGCATGATCGTCGACTGCGCGCATACGGGCCGTCGCGCCACCCGCGAGATCATGGACGCCTCGACGCAGCCGGTCATCATCTCGCACACGAATGCGGCTGCCATCCACGAGCATCCCCGCGGAGTCACCGACGAGCAGATCCGTGCCTGCGCCGCGCAGGGCGGCGTGGTCGGCATCACCGGGATCTCGGCGATGATGAACGCACGCAAGGACGGGTCGGTTGCTGCATACATCGAGCACATCGACCACTGCGTGCAGCTGGTCGGCGCCGATCACGTGGGCATCTCGCTCGACTACGTCTACGACAACGCGGCGACCTTCCGCTATTTCGTGGCACTCAGCGGCGGCACCCTGCCCAAGGGCCTGAACTTCACCGTGGACATGCCGATGGTCGAGCCCGAGCGGTTTCCGCAGATTGCCGCCGCCCTCGCGCAGCGCGGCTATCCGCAGCCGGCGGTCGACAAGATCCTTGGACTCAACTGGCTGCGGGTCGCGCGCACGGTGTGGCGTTAAGTCATGGAGAGCTCCGCTTTGCAAGTGATTAACGCGGCAGCCGTACGCGCGCTGCTGCCCATGGACCACTGCATCGAATTGATGGCCGATGCCATGCGGGCCGTGAGTCGGCGGCAGGTGGCCCTCTCGCCGCGTGCCACGCACGCCCTGATCGACAAGTCAGGCTTTCTCGGCACCATGCCGGGCTCTTGCCTGGAGCCGCAGACCTTCGGCTGCAAGGTCATGAGCGTGATGCCCGGCAACGCCGCACGGGGCCTTCCCATGCTCAACGGCGTGCTGCTGGTGTTCGATGCCGGAAGCGGCGCGCCGATCGCCGTGATCCACGGTGCCACGCTCACCGCGCTGCGCACCGCCGCAACCTCGGCTCTCGCAACCCGCTTGCTCGCACGTACAGACGCGAGGACGCTGGCGGTATTCGGCAATGGTGTTCAGGCGTCTGAACATATCGATGCCATCTGCCGTGTACGAAACATAGAGCGGGTCGTCGTCTGGAGCCGCTCGACCGAGCGCGGCAGCGCGTTTGTGGCGGCGCAGCGGGCGCAACGCAGCATCCCGGTCGACTTCGAGGCGGACGCCGCGCAGGCCTGCGCCGTCGCCGACATCGTCTGCGCCACCACGGCCGCCAGCACGCCAATCATCGCCGGCCAGTGGATCCGCCCGGGCACCCACCTCAACCTCATCGGCTCACACGACGCGAACAGCGCCGAGGCGGATATCGCTCTCGTTGCCGCTGCGGGCGTTTATGTCGATCAAGTCGAGTACGCACTACGTGATGCCGGGGAGATCGTGCAGGCGATCTCGGCCGGTGCGATCAGTGCGGCGCAGCTGCGCGGTGAACTCGGTCAACTCGTCGATGGCCTGATCAACGGTCGCAGCAGCGACGACGAAGTCACGATATTCAAGTCGATCGGATTGCTCGCACAGGATCTCGTCGCTGCGGCGTACCTCGAGCGACAGGCGCGTATCCAAGGCGTCGGCGGTCAACATGTGTTCTGACGCCGCACGCCGGCGCAGCCATTGAACAAAGCAGCAAGGAGCCGGAGGTTTTCCATGTCCAACGATGTTGTAGTCGCAGGCGTAGGCATGACGCCATTTCTCAAGCCGAGCGCCAAGACGCCGTACACGGTGCTCGGTGCCACCGCCGTCCGCGATGCGTTGGCGGATGCCGGCCTAGACTATCGCGATATCGGCCAAGCCTATGTCGGCTACTGCTATGGCGACACGACCAGCGGACAACGTGCGCTCTATGAAGTCGGCATGTCCACTGTGCCCATCTTCAACGTCAATAACGCATGCTCCACCGGTTCGTCGGCGCTGTTCCTCGCCCGGCAAGCGGTGGCAAGCGGCGTGACCGACTGCGCACTCGCGCTCGGTTTCGAGCAGATGGCACCCGGCGCCCTCGACACGGTCTGGCAGGACAGACCCGGCCCGCTCGACCGCTTCCTCGACGTCATCGAAGATCTGCAGGGTCCATCGAAGGCGCCGCTCGCGATCCGACTGTTCGGTGCCGCCGGCGTCGAGTACGCCGAACGGCACGGAACCTCGCCGCGGGCATTCGCCGCCATCGCCAGCAAGGCGCGCCGCCACGCCGCATTCAACGAGCGGGCAATCTTCCGTGATCCGGTAACCCCGGAGCAGGTGCTCGAATCGCCGCCAATGTACGGTCTTCTGACGCGCCTGCAATGCTGTCCGCCGACCTGCGGTGCCGCCGCGGCGATCGTCTGCACGCGTGAATTCGCGCTGCGGCACTCCCTGCCGATCCGCGTCACCATTCGCGCCCAGGCATGTCAGACCGACTCGCCGGCGACTTTCGACAATCGCAGCGCGATCAGTTGCGTGGGCTATGAGATGGCACGCGACACCGCACGATCCGTTTACGAAGCCGCGGGCATCGGCCCCGGAGATGTCGATGTCGTCGAGCTGCACGACTGCTTCACCGTCAACGAGCTTCTGACCTATGAATCGATCGGCCTGTGCGCGGAGGGCGAGGCCGAGAAGTTCATCAGCGACGGCGACAACACCTACGGCGGCCGGATCGTCACCAACCCGTCAGGCGGTCTGTTGTCGAAGGGACATCCGCTTGGCGCCACGGGTCTCGCACAATGTGCGGAACTCAATTGGCAGCTGCGCGGCGAATGCGGTCCCCGTCAGGTGGAAGGCGCGCGACTCGCACTGCAGCACAACCTCGGTCTCGGCGGCGCCTGCGTAATCACCATGTACGAGCGGGCGGGCCAATGCTGAACCGCGACTACATAGGGCACGAACTGCCGCCGCTCGAGGTCGATGTCGACCGCTGGCGGCTGCGGGGGTTCGCCCGGGCGATCGGCGAGACGAACCCGCTGTTCATCGACGAGGCGGCTGCGCGTGCCGCGGGTTATCGCGGTCTGCTTGCGCCACCGACATTCCTGTTCGGTCTGAGTTATGACATGGAGGATCAGACGGCCCACCTGCGCGAAATGGGCGCCGATCCCAAAGAAATACTTCATGGCGAGCAGTCGTTCCGCTACCACGAGCCGGTCTGCGCGGGCGACCGGCTCACCATCCGCTCGAAGATCGTCGACATCTATGCCAAGAAAGGCGGAGCGCTCGAGTTCGTGGTTCGTGAAAGCGGCGTATTCGACGATCGGGGCCGCAAGGTTGCGGAGCTGCGCGAAACTTTGGTGCTGCGCCACACCACGCCGGTCGAGAGCGCGCCATGAGTGTGCCGCCCCGCTACCGTTCGGTCGAGGTAGGCCACGAGTTGCCGGCGCTGGAGCTGCCGCCGATTTCACGCGCGACGCTGGCTTATTTTGCCGGCGCCTCCGGCGATCGCAACGCGATACACCTCGACAGTGATTTCGCCCGAAGTGCCGGACAGCCTGACGTCTTTGCACACGGCATGCTGGTCATGGCGGCCGCCGGGCGTCTGCTCACTGACTGGGCCGGGCCGGGTGCGCTGCGGCAGTTCGAGGCGCGCTTCATGGCGATCACCCGCCTGTACGAACGCCTGCGCTGCCATGCGCGGATTGCCGCCAAGTCGTCCGCCGGCGAGGCGGGCGAGCTGGAACTGGCGGTCGAGGTGCGCAATGACGCCGGCGAACTGAAGCTGGCCGCGCGTGCGGTGGTCTTTCTCGACTGACCGGTTGGCAGACGGCTTTTTCATCCAGGCAATCCATCATGAAAGAACACGATCGCGTTCCGCTCGAGGACTACATCGAGTACCCGCCCGCAGACATGGTTGAGCGCGCCGCGCAGTTTCATGCGGAAATCCGTCGACGGCACACCGTGCGCCAATTCTCGGATCGGCCCGTTGATCGGCGCATCATCGAACACTGCCTGCTGGCAGCGGGCACCGCGCCGAACGGCGCGAATCACCAGCCGTGGTTTTTCAGCGTGATCGGCAGCGCAGAGAAGAAGAAGGCACTGCGCGAACAGGCGGAAGCAGAGGAGCGGAACTTCTACGGCGGCAAGGGCGGCACGGAGTGGCTAGAGGCGCTCGCGCCGCTCGGCACCGACGCCGACAAGCCCTATCTGGAACTCGCGCCGTGGATCATCGCCGTTTTCGCGCAGCGTCGCGGCGGCGTGCGTGCAGGGCTGGACCGCCAAAACTATTACGTAACCGAGTCGGTCGGCATCGCCACCGGGTTCCTGATCGCGGCGCTGCATCACGCAGGACTCGCGACGCTGACGCACACGCCGAAACCCATGAACTTCCTCAACGGTCTGTGCGACCGTCCCGACAGCGAACGGCCGTTCCTGCTGCTGGTCACCGGCTACCCGGCGGCGGCGGCGACGATACCGGTGCACGCCACGATCAAGAAGCCGCTGGCCGACATCGCGGCCTTCATCTGACGCGGAACAAGCGATGACCTACGTCGTAACCGAGCAGTGCATCCGCTGCAAATACCAGGACTGTGTCGACGTCTGTCCGGTGGACGCCTTCGTCGAAGGCAAGGTCATGCTCGCGATCGTCCCCGAGATCTGCATCGACTGCGGCGTCTGCGAGAACGAATGTCCGGCCGGCGCGATTCTGCCCGACAAACTGGTCGAACATCGATGGGTCGAGCTGAACGCGCGTATGTCGCGGCTCTGGCCGAAGATCACCTCCCGCGGCCGACCTTTCGGCGATGCCGACGCCATGTCGGGCGTGCCGGACAAGTACGAGCAGCATTTCTCGGCGGATCCTGGCGACGGCGATTGAGATAGGCAGGGTGACCATGCGGCCGAGGCTGTCTCGGAGTGCTCGCCGGCGGATCCACCAGTGAAGGTCGCGATCGTCGGCGCGGGACCCTCCGCCTACTATGTTGCCGAGGGTTTGTACGCCCGGCTCGGCAAAGAGCTCGAAGTCGATCTCATTGAACGGCTGCCGACCCCTTATGGCCTGGTCCGTTACGGTGTGGCGCCGGATCATCAGACAACCAAGCAGGTCTGGCGGCGCTTCGCGGCTCTGCACGCCACTGCCGATCTCGGGTTCTTCGGCAACGTCGAATTGGGCACCACGGTCACCATCGAACAATTGCGCGAGTTGTACGACGCGGTAGTGCTTGCAACCGGCGCAGACGTCGATCGACGGCTGGGGATCCCCGGCGAAGACCTGCCGGGTGTCTACGGTGCCGGCCGGTTCGTCAGCTGGTACAACGGCCATCCGGACTTCGTGGATGACCCGCCAGCACTCGACGGCGGGTCGGCGGTGATCATCGGCAATGGCAATGTCGCCATCGATGTCGCCCGTGTGCTGCTGCGTTCGGCCGCCGAACTACAGGCCTCCGACATTTCCGCCGAAGCAGCAGCGCTGATCCGGGAGGACGGACCACGCGAATGCCGCATTGTCGGTCGTCGCGGTCCACTCGACGTCGGCTTCAGCCTCAAGGAACTCGGCGAACTCGGCTCCCTTGCGGGTGTGTCGACCACCGTCGAGCCGGCGCAGATGCCAGCGTCCGCAGACCTCGCCTCGGCCGGGCCGGTACTCGCCAAGGTGCTCGGAGTGCTTGCCGGCTTCGCAGCCCACGTGCCGCAAGCAGGCAACAAGCACCTGCATTTGCAGTTCCAGGCCCGGCCGGTAGCCGTACTCGGCGGGCAGCGCGTCACCGGGATTCGCTTCGAGCGCACCGTCTACGGCACGGCCGGATGGTCGGGAACCGGCGAGTACTTCGAGCATCCCTGCACCCTGGTGGTGAGTTGCATCGGTTATCGGGTTCGACCGATTGCTGGCGTGCCTTTCGACGCAGCCGGCGGCGTGCTGGCCAACGCGAACGGCGAAATCTTGCCTGGCCTGTACTGCTGCGGTTGGGCGGGTCGGCCACCGACCGGGACTATCGGCAGCAACCGTCAGCCGGGCTTCGAGCTAGCGGCGCGCATCGCCACGATCGGCGGGAGCGACAAGCCGGGGCGTGCCGGCCTGCGTGCGCTGCTCGGGGAAAGGGGTGTCGACACGGTCGACTTTGCCGGTTGGCGCGCGATCGACGCCGCCGAGGTAGCCGCCGCTCGCCCCGGGGCGCCGCGGGAAAAACTGCTGCGACGAGCGGAACTGCTGCGCGCCGCCCGCGGCAGGGGCGTCGCGCACGACAACTGACATTTCAACGAATTTTAATGACATGTTACGATCAGCTCGATGGTGATGCGCAGACTCTTCCGGCACTTTCCGGTCATGGACGGCCCGTCCATCGCGCACGCGACACGCGCGACGCGCCGGTACCGCAGGCGGTAAAGTCCGCCCTCGGCAACACCCGGAATCGAGAGAGCACCGAGCATGGTCACCGCCAGAAAAAAACGTTCGCGAATCACCGCCCCGAAAACGAGGACGGAGACAGGCACACCGCCGTCCACGGCTCGCGCGGCGAAACCACCGGCTGAACCATCCCTGCAATCGCCGCTGCGGCAGCAGGCCTACGAAAAGATCCGCTTCGAGATCGTGACCTTCGCTCTGAAACCGGGCGATGTGGTCTCGGAAACCCAGTTGGTCAAACGTTTCGGTGTGGGAATAGCCGCCGTGCGTGCGGCGCTGATCCGGCTTGCCCAGGATGGCCTCGTGATCCCGCGGCGGCGTCATGGTCATGTGATCGCACCCATCACGGTACAGGACATCAAGGAAATTACTTTCCTCCGCAGTTGTCTCGAGCCGGCAGCAGCGGAACTGGCGACCGGCCGCGTCGATCTGGGACTGCTGCGTGCGCTGGACAAAAAATCGAGCGCGCCGGTGCGCACCAGCGACTCGCGCAGCGAGGCTCGCAGCCTGATGGGCAACCGGGATTTCCACATCGCCATCGCCGCCGCTTCCGGCAATGCGCGCCTGCTGGCGCTCATCCAGCAGCTGCACGACTTGTCGTTCCGCTTCCAGTACATGCTCCGGCACACGGAGATCCCCGGCGATCCCTGGTCCTCGAGTCATGCCGAGATCATCGCGGCCTTCGAGGCGGCAGATCCAGCCCGCGTGCGCAGGGTGATGCTCGAGCACATCGAGGAATCCAGGGAAATGGCGATGCGGGTGTTGCTCAACCGTCCGGAAATACAGGGCGCGACCGTCGTGGCGGGCAGATGACGGCGGGGGTTTGCTCCGCAGGTTCAGGCAAACGTGCTGACGGTTGATCTCGCCGGCCAGACTGCCTTCGTAACCGGAGCAGGCCGCGGAATCGGTTTCGCCATCGCCGAGGTCTTGCACGAAGCCGGCGCGCGCGTGATCGTCAACGACCGCCGGCAGGCCGACGCCGAGCGGGCGGCGGCGAAGCTCGGCGCCGACTGCCTCGCGATAGGCGGCAACGTCGCCGATGAAGACGAATGCGCCGCCATGCTCTCGCGCGCCGTGGAGCTGGCCGGCAACCTGCACATACTCATCAACAACGCCGGAGTCGCCTCGCCGGTCAGGCGAACGACCCAGCAGATCCTCGAGGAGTGGCAGAAGGTCATCGACGTCAACGTCCGCGGCACATTCCTCATGTCACGGGCGGCGGCGCGAATTTTCTGCACGGCGCACCGCGGTTGCATCGTCAACATCGGTTCGGTTGCCGGCCTCGGCGCGATTCCGGCAAGCAACGACTATTCGGTCTCCAAGGCAGCCATCGCCATGATGACCCGAACGATGGCTACCGACCTCGGTCGCTTCGGCATCCGCGTCAACTGCGTGGCGCCGGGCTTCTGCGATGCACCGATGCTGCATGA
The DNA here is from genome assembly GCA_964541625.1 of uncultured Acidibacter sp. Lineage (GTDB taxonomy): Bacteria > Pseudomonadota > Gammaproteobacteria > Steroidobacterales > Steroidobacteraceae > UBA964. Next base: position 30,452 of record CAZIRD010000011.1, on the reverse strand, counting down.
ACTGCTGAATGGAGACACCAGGGCGGAGGAGGCAAGTCGCCGACGGATTCCTCTCGGTCGCTTCGGCGACCCGGCCGAGATCGCCCACGCGGTCGCCTTTCTCTGCAGCGATCTCGCGCGCTACATGACCGGCAGCGTGATCCCGGTCGATGGCGGCTGGCTAGCGAACGGCGGAGCCTGAAGCTCGTGAACACACTCGCGGGACAGCCGAAGCCAGCCGATCTGCGCCATGCATGGCTGGCTGTGGCGCTGATCTCGCTTGCTTCGATGATCGGATACCTTGATCGATCGCTGCTCACGCTGATGGTCGCTCCGGTCAGGGCCGACCTCGGTATCAGCGGCACCGAGATGAGCCTGCTGCTCGGCTTGGCTTTCGCGGTATTCATGGGCGTCGCCAGTCTGCCGATCGCCTGGCTGGCCGACAGATACGACCGGGTCAGGATCCTCGCGGCCGGAATACTGATCTGGAGCCTCATGACCGGTCTCGGCGCCTACGCCGAAAACTTCGCTACCTTGTTTGCCTCGCGTGTCGGTGTCGGCATCGGCGAGGCAGTGCTCGTGCCCGTGGGCGCGGCGCTGATCGCAGAACTGTTCCCGCGTGACCAACTCGGGCGCGCCAACTCGTTCGTCCTGCTGGGCACGGCCACCGGCGCCGGCCTCGCGCTGCTCACCGGTGGCGCCGTCATCCACTGGGTCACGGAGACAGGCATCCACACGGTCAGCTTTCTCGAGGGCTTCCGCGGCTGGCAGGCGGCCTTTCTTCTCGCCGCCCTGCCAGGCATTCCGCTGGCGCTGGTCATCCTGCTGGCGATACGCGACCCGCGATCGGCGCAAAGCGGCCGCACGGCCGCGCAGATCAAGGCATCGACAGATGAATTCTGGCCGTTCGTACGCGCACACGGACGTACCCTGACGCTGCTGTGCCTCGCCTATCCGCTCGCCTCGGCCACGACCAACGGCTGGCTGGCGTGGGCGCCGACCTTCATGATGCAGAAGTTCGCGCTCAACCCGCTCGAGACCGGTCAAATCTTTGGTGGTCTGATCCTGGTCTGCGGGGTGCTTGGCATTCCCCTTGGCGGCGTGGTCACCGACCGGTTGTTGCGCCGCAGCGGCGGCGATGCCGCCATCCGGCTGTCGATCGGCGCGTGCCTCGCGCTCGGCATCTGCGGTGCGCTCGCGCCGTTCGCGAGCAGTCTGCCCGCCCTCGCGGCGGCACTCGGGCTGTATTTCTTTTGCGCCAATCTGGTCAGCATCATGCCGATTCTCGCCATGCAATTGATCACGCCGCCGCACCTTAGGGCGCGGATGATCGCAGTATTGACCTTCATCTCCGTGCTGGTCGGCGGTGGTCTTGGGCCCACAGCGGTCGCCATGATCAGCGAAGGAATCTTCGGCTCCATGGACTCACTCGGTCGGGGTCTTGCGATCGCCTCGCTGCTCTTCTGCCCGGTCACCGCACTGATGCTGATGCTGGCCCGCCGACCCTTCGTTCGCAGCCTCGCCAGCAGGGCGCATTGAAGGCATGAACAGCCCATGAGCAAGGAGCGCTGGCGTGGCCGCTGGTACACCGAAGAGGTGGGTATCCTCGCGCAATCCGTGCGGAGGATTTTCGAAGAGCAGTTCGCGCCGCTGGAGCCGCGCTGGCGACAGCAAGGACAGGTGGAACGCGAGGTCTGGGCGCTGGCCGGGAAACAGGGACTGCTATGCGCCGGGATTCCCGCGGAGTATGGCGGGCTCGGCGGCTCTTTCGCCCATGAAGCGATCATCTATTACGAACAATTCCGCGCTGGCGTGTCGAGCTTTGGCAATGTCGTGCACAGCGGCATCGTGGCGCACTATCTGGCGGGTTACGGCACCGAGGAGCAGAAACAACGCTGGCTGCCGCGGCTGGCGAGCGGCGAAAGCGTCGCCGCCCTCGCCATGTCAGAGCCCGGCGCCGGATCGGACCTGCGCAGTCTGCGAACCACGGCGGTGCGACGCGGCGACACTTACGTCATCAACGGATCCAAAACCTTCATCAGCAACGGCCAGCTTGCGGACCTGCTCTGCGTCGCCGTGCGGCACGACAACGAAAAGCGTTCGAAATCCATTTCGCTGATCATTGTCGACACTCGGGAGTCGGGCGGACTGCGCCGTGGCCGGAAGCTCGACAAGATCGGCATGCGCGGACAGGACACCAGCGAACTTTTCTTCGAGGACGTGACGGTACCGGCCGGCAATCTGCTCGGCGGCCGTGAAGGTGGCGGGTTCGCACAGATGATGGCGCAGTTGCCGCGCGAACGGTTGATTGTCGCGCTGATCGGTCTCGGAACGATCGATCGCGCGCTCGCGGCGACGATTCCCTACGTGAAAGAGCGGCAGATGTTCGGCGGCCATCTGCTCGATCTGCAGAATCCCCGCTTCGTGCTCGC
>CAZIRD010000011.1:24685-27941 GCA_964541625.1 uncultured Acidibacter sp. | reverse complement strand
CATGGATGCGCGGCATCCGGCACGACCTGCATGCCCATCCGGAACTCGCCTTCGAGGAAGTCGCGACCGCGGACCGCATCGCGCAGGAACTCGAGCGCATGGGCATCGATTTCGTTCGTGGCATCGGCGGCACCGGCGTGGTCGCGAGCATCCGGGGTGAACCGGGTGGCGGATCCATCGGCTTGCGTGCGGACATGGATGCCCTGCCCATGGAGGAGGCGAACTCATTCGCGCACCGCTCGCGCCACCCGGGAAAGTTCCATGGCTGCGGCCATGACGGCCACACCACCATGCTGCTCGGCGCCGCCCGCGTGCTTGCCGGCGAGCGCAAGTTCCGCGGCACCGTTCACCTGATCTTCCAGCCCGCCGAGGAAAGCGCCGGTGGCGCGCGCGCGATGCTCGAGGACGGTCTGCTCGAGCGTTTTCCGATGTCGGCGGTCTATGGTCTGCACAACTCGCCGCTGCTGCCGGTTGGTGCCTTCGCCACGCGGGCAGGACCGATGCTCGCGGCCGTCCGTCGCTTCGACATCACGGTCAGGGGTCGCAGCGGTCACGGCGCATTCCCGCACCTCGCTGTCGATCCCATCGTGGTTGCGGCGGAGCTCGTGCAGAGCCTGCAGTCGATCGTCAGTCGGCGTCTCGATCCGCTCGCGCCAGCCGTGCTCACAGTCTCGAAATTACACGCCGGTGACGCCTACAACGTCATTCCGGCGTCAGCGCTGCTGGGAGGCGCCATTCGCTACTTCGAGCCGGCGGTGGGCGAACGACTGCAGGAGGAGATTCGTCGCATCGCCGCCGGGGTCGCGCTGGCGCACGACGCCGTGATCGACATCACTTTCGCCAGCGACTACTACCCGCCGCTCGTGAATACCGGCCGCGAGTCTCTGATCGCCCTCGAAGCGGCGACGCGCGCCGCGGGTGGCGTTGCCGCGCAGGCTGATGCACCCATGCTGATGGGATCCGAGGATTTCGCGTGGATGCTGCAGTCGATCCCGGGGTGTTTCATGGCCATCGGCAACGGCGACGGGCCCGACAGCTGCATGGTCCACAACGCGAACTACGACTTCAACGACTCGATCCTGACCACCGGCGTGCGTTACTGGGTCGAACTGGTCAGGCTCGCCCTGCCCCTGAAGACTTCAGCGACCGGGTCCTGACGCCTCCGCCAGGACGTGTCTAGCGATGAACACGGTAGGGACGTGGGTCGATAGCCGCCGCGCTGCCGGTCATTTCATCGGCAAGCAGACGGGCCGAGCCCGCCGCCATCGTCCAGCCCAGTGGTCCATGCCCCGCGTTGACATACAGGCCGTTGATTCCGGTCGAGCCGATGAACGGCACACCGTCGGCGCTGACCGGACGCAGGCCGATCCACGTGCGGGCACGCGAGCGGTCGACCTCAGCCGCTATCGTCGGCAACATCACCTCGAGCACGTGCAATAACTGCGCGGTCCGGTGCGGCTGCAGGCGCAGATCGTGACCCGCGAACTCCGCGGTTCCCGCAAGACGCAGGCCGCCGGCAACAGGTATCACGGCGGCGTGCAGCGCGTCATCGGCAACGGGAAGGGGCAGTGACGCGAAGCCGGCCGGCAAGGGCAGCGTCACCGTATACCCCTTCGCTGGAGCGATCGGCAGATGTATGCCCAGGGCGCGCATCAATGCCGGCGAGCGCACGCCCGCAGCGACAACCACGTGGTCCACGGCGATACGCTCGTCACCCACCGTGATGCTGCGCACCCGCTGACCGTCGGTGTCCATCGAGCGCACGGCGGCACCGAGGCGCAGTGTGGCACCGCCGCGCCGCAGGGCCGCGGCGACGGCCATGCAGAAGAGATGCGCATCCGCACATTCGTCGTCCGGGAAGAACAGTGCGCCTGAAATGCTGTCGGCAATCGCGGTGAGTGCGGGCACGCGCTGTATCGCTCCATCGGCATCCAGCGTCTCGAAGCGCAGCCCGAGACCCTGCAAGGCGCGCATGCCCAGCAGCGCAGCCTGGAACCCGTCGAAGTCACGGAAGATCTTCACGAGACCCCGGGCCGCAGCGGTGTCGCGATACCCGACAAGGTCGCGCAGTTCATCGAGACAGCGCAGCGAATAGCTGGCGAGATGGAAGTTGGCGGTGGTAGCCGCCCTCGAACGTGCCGCCGTGGAGTTGCGCAGGAAGCGAATACCCCAACCCAGCAACGAAGGGATCGCCGACGGCCAGAGCCGCAGCGGCGAAATCGGATTGAACAGGGATTGCACGAGGTGGCGGTGGACCCCTGGCGCGTTCCAGGGTTCGGCCATGGAGGGGGTGAGCAGGCTGCCGTTGGCATGGCTTGCGCCACGGGCCACCTCACCCTGCTCGTCGAGGACAGTGACGTCCCAGCCGCGCTGCTGCAGCTCGAATGCCGTGGTCAGTCCGGCGAGACCCGCCCCGATGACACAAGCTCTTTTCAAGCGACTCCGGCAACGCCAACGAGGCGGCAACATGGCGATGCCGGCAAGTCAGCCCGCACCGCGCCCGTGAGTTTATAACATGTTAGAGTTTGCAATTAACATGTCAACAATGTCGCAACTACTCGCGGCGGGGAGAATGGCATATGACGGGTTCCGGAACAGGTAGTCTCGCGGGAAAAGTCGCCGTGATCACCGGCGGCGGGCAGGGTCTCGGCAGGGAGCACGCGCTGCTGTTCGCGCGCGAGGGCGCCCGCGTGGTCGTCAACGATCTGCGCGGTTCGGCCGGCGTGGCCGAGGAGATCAGGGCCGGAGGCGGCGAGGCGGTGGCGCTCGACGGCGACGTCGGCGACCTGCGCACCGGCGCGGCGGCATTGGACCTCGCCGTGCAGACCTTCGGCGGCCTGCACATCGTCGTCAACAACGCAGGCTTCATTCGCGACAAACTGCTCGCCAGCATGGGCGAAGACGATTTCGATGCCGTGATCCGCGTGCATCTGCGCGGTACTTTCTCGTTCACGCAGGCCGCGGCCAGATACTGGAAGGAAGAGAGCAAGGCCGGCCGCAACGCTGCGCGGGCTGTGGTCAATACCTCCTCGATTTCCGGGCTGCACGGCATCGTCGGCCAATTCAACTACTCCGCCGCCAAGGCGGGCATCGCCGCCATGACCATCGTCGCCGCCCAGGAGCTTGCGCGCTTCGGCGTTCGCGTCAACTGCATTGCACCGGGCGCGCGGACGGCGCCGGTGCTCGCCACCCCGGCTTTCGCGCAGATGGTTGCCGCACCGGAAGATCCGGACGCCTTCGACTACTACCATCCACG
>CAZIRD010000011.1:0-24585 GCA_964541625.1 uncultured Acidibacter sp. | reverse complement strand
CGCAGATGGTTGCCGCACCGGAAGATCCGGACGCCTTCGACTACTACCATCCACGCAATGTCTCACCGCTGGTCGCTTATCTGGCAAGCGAGCGCTGCCGCTTCAACGGACAGGTCTTCGGGGTGCACGGCGGCTTCATCGGGCTCTACCGCGGCTGGTCATGCGACCACACCATCGACGGCAAGGGATACTGGGACATCGCGCGCCTGGCCGAGGCCCTCGACGCATTTCCGACGATGCTGCCCAGCAAGACCTCGGCCGTCGGCTGAATCCTCGAGGAGTCGGCTATGGCGGACAAGCTCTCCTTCACAGCGCATCCTGCTGACAAACCTGCGGTGGTCTTCGCCGGATCAGGTCATCGAATCACCTTTGGCGATCTCGAGCGACGCGCCAACCAGGGCGCGCATCTGCTGCGATCCGCCGGACTCGGCAACGGCGACGTGCTGGCGATCTGCATCGACAACTGCCCCGGATTCTTTGACGTGGCCTGCGCCGCCAGTCGCAGCGGTCTGACACTGGTGCCGATCTCCACCAAGCTGACCGCCACTGAAGTCGCCTTCATCGTGCAGAACAGCAACGCGAAGGCACTGGTGGTATCGGCCGGCACGGATACCCCGGGCGACAAGCTGGCCGCGGCGTGCCCGGGAGTCGCGGTCTTCAGCGTCGGCTTCGACTCTCCCGGCCTGCGCTCCTGGGATGCATTACGGATCACGATGCCCGCGACGCCACTGGCGGACGGGCAGCCCGGGCGAGAAATGCTCTATTCGTCCGGTACCACAGGCAGGCCCAAGGGCATTGTCTACCGAGGTGCCGCGACCTTCAGCAATGCCTCGGAGAGTGCGTTGCGCTTCATCGAGCGTATCGGCGGCAGTGCCGCCACGCGCTACCTCTCGACCGCACCGCTGTACCACACCGCACCATACGCATGGGCCATGGCGATGCTGGCCATCGGCGGCACGACCATTGTCATGGAGCAATTCGACCCTGAACAATCACTGCGCCTCATCGAGCAGCACCGTGTCGACGTCACGCAGTGGGTGCCCACACATTTCGTGCGGCTGCTCAAGCTTTCGGCGGAATGCCGCAGCGCATACGACCTGTCGTCGCTGCGGCTGGCGGTCCATGCCGCGGCACCCTGCCCGGTGGCGGTTAAGCGCGAGATGATCAACTGGTGGGGTCCCATCCTGCTCGAGTACTACGGCTCCAGCGAACAGACCGCGCTGACCATCATCGATTCCGCGGAATGGCTCGCGCACGAAGGGTCCGTGGGTCGCTGCTTCAACGGCAAGCTGCACATCTGCGACGACGACGGCCGCGAATTGCCGGTCGGCGAGGTTGGCGTGGTGTATGCCGAGGGCGGCATGGACTTCGCTTATCTCGGCGACCCCGACAAGACCGCGGCAGCACGCAATGCCGCCGGCTGGACCACCGTCGGCGACATCGGCCGGCTCGACGCGGAAGGCTATCTCTATCTCACCGACCGCAAGCACTTCATGATCATCAGCGGCGGCGTCAACGTCTACCCTCAGGAAATCGAGGATCTGCTGGTCACCCACCCGCTGGTCTTCGACGCGGCCGTGATCGGCCTCCCCGATGAAGATCTCGGCGAAATCGTCACGGCCGTGATCCAGCTGATCAACCCGGGCGAGGCGAGTGCCGCGCTCGCTGATGAGCTGCAGCGCTGGATGCGCGAGTCCCTCTCGGCGATCAAGACCCCCAAGCGGATCCTCTTTCGCGACAGTCTGCCGCGGCTGCCCACCGGCAAGATGGCCAAGCATGTGCTCAAGCGGGAAGTGAGCCGCGGCACAGCACAGGGATAACAGCAAATGGGCGATTTCCACGTCATCTCGACGGAACAGGCTGGCAAGGTGCTGACCTGGGACCTGGCCATCGACTCGGTCCGCAAAGCGCTGGAGTCGGTGGCAGCCGACGACTCGATTCTCTTTCCGGTGCAAATCATGCGCGGCACGGCAGAGCCCGACATCTTCGCCGTCAAGGCTGGTGTCGAGAAAAAGCTCGGGTTGGTGGGGTTCAAGTTCGGCGGCTACTGGCCGGGCAATGCGAAGTCGGGGTTGCCCCCGCACTCCTCGAGCACCATCCTGCTGGACAGCGTAACGGGATATCCGCGGGCGCTGCTCAGCGGCCGAATCGTGAATCTCTACCGCACAGCCGCAGCCGATGCGGTCGCGGTCCAGAGTCTTGCGCGGGAAAACGCTTCAGTGCTTGGCGTCGTGGGCGGCGGTCATCAGGCGGAGTTCGAGATCCGCGCGATCTGCCACGTGAGGCACGTGAGTCTCATCAAGATCCATACGAGATCGCGGGAACGCGGTGAATGGATCACGGCGCGACTCAAGGATCTCGGCGTTGAAATCCGGCTGACTGACGCGGAAACCGCGGTCCGCAATTCAGACATCGTCGTGACCGTCACGCCATCGAGGGAACCGATCGTCCGCGCTGAATGGGTATCGGACGGAACCCATATCTCGGCGATGGGCGCCGACACCAAAGGAAAACAGGAACTGTTCACCGACCTCGTCGCGCGCTCGCGTCTGTTCGCGGACCATGTGCCCCAGTCGGTCGCCATCGGCGAGTTCCAGCACGCCTGCGACAGCAAGGCGATCGCCGCCGACGACATCTGCCCGATCGGCGACGTGACCCGCGGCAAAACCGTCGGCCGGCGGAGCGAATCAGACACGACGATCTTCGACAGCTCGGGCATCGCCATTCAGGACCTGGCGATTGCGGCGGCAATCCTCGAACGCGCGATGGCGCTCGGCATGACGACGCCCATCGACTTCTAGCTGCGGGTCTCGAACCCTGCAGATTGTGCAAACAATGATCCACGTCCGTATCGGAGCACCGGCATGAGCGAAGTTCCGTCGATGACAACACGAGATGGGGGAAGGACACCCGCAGTGCTCGCGAATCTGCAGTCGCGGCTGGCCGCCAGCGTCGAGAGACACGGCGTGCCCAGCGCGGCGATCGGGGTGCGGCTAGGCGATCGCACCTACGAGGCAGCTGCCGGATGGGCAAATCGCTCCGTGGGTATCGAGGCCACTACAGGGTCCGTGTACCACTTCGGATCGACCACGAAAATGCTGACGGCTACGCTGGTCATGCGCCTTGTCGATCAGGGTCTGGTCGATCTCGACGCGCCGATCGCCAGCTACGTTGCCGAATTTGCGCCGCCGGACCCAACGATGGCCCGGCGCATCACCGTGCGTCACTGCCTCTCGCATCAAGGGGGCCTCGTCGGCATCATCTTCGCCGAGACGGGCAACAACGACGACACCGTGGCCCGTCAGGTCGGCCTGATCAACGGCGCGCCGCAATACCACTCACCGGGCGCTATGCTGTCGTACTGCAACAGCGGGCTAATCCTTCTCGGCAGACTGATCGAGTCCGTGCTGAGAAAGCCCTGGCATGCCGCGGTTGTGCAGGATCTCGCCCAGCCGTTGGGGATGCGCTCGGTCGCGTCGCGACCCGAGCAGGCACTGCGGCTGCGCTATGCGATCGGTCACGTACCTGATCCGGGTAGCGGCAAGTGGATACCTGACCCGTACCCTTACTGGATGCCGGGTCACGGCCCCGCCGGGTCCACTTGCGCCGGCAGTGTGGGCGACCTGCTGTCGTTCGCGGCCATGCACCTTCAGGACGGCAAGGCGCTCGACGGAACCCGCTACCTGTCGGAGCAGACGGCACGCGCGATGCGCGAACAGCAGATCGCCTCGCCGGCGCAGTTCCTGTATTCCGGCTTCGGACTCGGCTGGGTCCAGTACGACTGGGGCGGGCGGCGCATTCTGGGACATGACGGCTCGACTGCCGGATCCAACTCGTTCCTGCGCGTCGATCCGGAGAATCAGTTGGCTGTTTCCCTGCTCGTGAACTGCCGCGCTGGCATGCCGGTGTACGAGGATCTCTTCTCGGAGATATTCCGGGAGCTGACCGGGAGCTGGGAATCGGCAGCACCGCCCGTGCAGGACGATGCGACCAAAGATCTGGACCGGTATGTCGGGACATACGAGGACGGCGCGGTGCGCATCAGGGTGGAGCGCGCTGCGGACGGCCTGACGATGGCCGTGGAGCCGGTCGTGTCGACGCCGTTGACCAAGACCCTGACGCAGCGCCTCACACTGCATCCTTGGGCAACCGGGCAGTTCTTCGTCAGCGGGCGCGATGCCATGCTGGGCGTGCCCAACGCACCGGAAAGCACGAAACTCGTCCGTCCCTACGCGGTGATCGAAGCAGACGGCACAAAGTGGTTCCACAACGGGAACAGCGCGTTTCGCAGCGTGTGATCCACTGCGTCGGGTCCCTCAGTTACGGGCTCACCACGCCAACGGCTTGCGCAAAGTCCTCCCATGCTTGCGTCAGCTTTTTCACCATCCGAGGCTTGCGAGCGGCCAAATCATTGGTTTCGGTCGGATCGCTTTCCAGATCGAACAGCGACCATCGATTTTCGGGAATGTAATTGCCGAGTTTTCCGCCCTTCTCGGCGCCAAGCCAGAGCAGCTTCCAGTTGTCCAGATAGACAGCACGATGACCGTGAAGCTCGAAAGCGGTCGCGATCCCTTGTCGATGGATTTTTCCATTCCGGTCATGAAGCAATTTGGCAAAGGAACGTCCGCGAACAGGCAGCTCCTGTCCGTCTTTGAACCAGCCATACGACGAAAGCGAGCCCGCGATGTCCATGATGGTCGGGGTGATATCCGCTGCCGTGAGGAATTGATTGCTTATTAATCCACCGGCTTTTCTTCTCCCGTCCCAGATAATTGCCGACACGCGGGTTCCGCCTTCCGTGGGGAATTCCTTGAACAACCTCAAACCTGCAGCGCTCGCAGACGCCCAGCCCGGGCCGTACGAGAGCATGGATCCCTGGCGTCCGAAGTTGGCCAGGGTGTTGTCGATCTGCCTGAATGCAGGATTGGTTCGGGCGATTTCCTGATCCTCCCGAGAGTAGCCTTCCGCGCCGTTGTCCGACATGAAGATGACGATGGTGTTCTCGAGTTGCTTCGACTGTTCAAGGTCATCGAGCAGACCACCGATTTCCTGATCCATGGCGTCGACCATGGCCGCGTAGAGTTCCATTCGGCGCGATGACGCCAGTCGCTCATCGGAAGGCAAGTTGATCCATGGCGGTGCCGACGACGTTACGCGCGCCGACGAGGCTGCCATCGATCGAGGCAATACGCCTTTTTCGATCGCCGACCTGATGCGTTGCCTGCGCAGATCGTCGTATCCGCCGTCGTAGAGATTCCGGTAGCGATCGACGATCGCCTCGGGGGCCTGCAATGGCCAGTGTGGTGCAGTGAGCGCAAGGTAAGCAAAAAACGGCTTGTTGTTCGGCAAGCCCTCGGCGATGTAGCGTCGCACGCGATGCGTGAAGTATCGGGTTGAATAGAAATCCGCCGGCAGATCAACCACCTCTTTTTCGCCGTCGCGGTAGTTTGCCGCCGGCGCAGGTCCGGTAAACCATGCCCTCGCCCAGTGGCTCGCTGCGCCATCGAGAAGAGCAAAAGAACGGTCGAACCCGCGGGCAACCGGTAGCTGAGTCGGGGCGTAGCCGAGGTGCCACTTGCCCGCCATGAAGGTCTGATAGCCCGCGCGCTGCAGCATTTCCGGCAGCGCGATCACCCGGTCACTCAGATAGCCCTCGTAGCCAGGCTTTCCCTGAGTAAGCTGATCGAGGTACATCGCACCGACCCCGGCAACGTGGTGATCGGTACCGGTGAGGAGGGTGGCACGCGTGGTTGAACATACCGGTGTCGCGTGAAAATTGACCAGGCGCAGACCCTCTCGGGCGAGTCGATCGAGGTTGGGAGTATGGATTTCGCCGCCAAACTCACCGAGGTCGGTGTAACCGAGATCGTCGGCTACGATCAGCAGGATATTGGGCTTGCGAGGCGGCTCGCTTGCGCTTGCCGTTTCGGACGTACAACAGAAAATCTGCAGCGCACACAGCAGATACCCGAACCACGGATTTCTGCCGAAAGCAGCAGCGCCTGATCGCAACAGGCGCACACGGGACAATGTATTCACCATTGCGACATGTTAACAGCACGGCGTAACATGTTATTAGATCACGCCCCCGCGGGCGCATCGCCACCTCCAGATACGGAGTCCGCCATGACCCACACCATCCACAACCGTTGCAGCGTCCGACAGCATGGCGTCCGCAGCAGCCTCGGCCACGACTTCGAACTGCATGTCAGCCTTCCCGCGACCTATGACGAGGGCGACCAGCGCTATCCGGTTCTCTATGTCCTCGACTCCTACCTTTACTTCGGCGTCGCCGCCGATATCGCGCGGCTCTACGGCATGGGCAACTTCGCCACGCGCAGCAAGCCGCCGGGACTGAAGCTGCCCTCCGAGCTCATCGTCGTCGGCATCGGCTACCCGGGCGAGCAACCCGTGGACATGACGCGGGACCTCCTCAAGCGCCGGATGTTCGACTACACATCGCTGGCGAATCCCACCGGGGAAGGCGAGCGCCTGCGCTCGGTGACGCTAATGGACCATCCGAACGGAATTCCCTACGGTGGTGCCGCCGAGTTCTTCAGCCTGCTCAAGGATTCGGTGGTGCCGCTCATCGACCGCAGCTATCGGACATCCGCCGAAAAGGTGCTGTATGGCTCGTCGTCAGGCGGACACTTTGCCGCCTACACACTGCTGCGCAAGGACTCACCCTTCTCGCAGTACATCATCGGCAGTCCGGCCATCTACCTGTGCGGCGAAGATCTGATGGAACGCGAAGCCGCTTACGCCGCAGAGAACAAGGACTTGGTCGCGAAGGTGTTCCTCAGCTTCGGCAACCGCGAGTGGGACGAGTACGCCTTTCCTGCGGTAGCCAGCGGCACCACCCGCTTCGGTGAAAAGCTCGTTTTGCGCCGCTATCCTAGTCTGCGCTTGCGTACCCAGATCATTGATCGTGCAAACCACATCGAGGGTTGCGTGGGCTCGCTGCTGTTCGGCCTCGGCACGCTCGCCGAGTGGGGGCTCTGAGGATTTGCCGCGGGCCGAACGCGATGCAGCATCGCGACGGCCCGCGGCGCTCTCGGCTCAATCCCCGAATCGTCGGCTGACCTGCAGGCTGATCGTCCGCGGCGAGAGGTACTTCGCGGTCGGCGTCTGCCCCGAACTGAAGAACGAGTTCATGCGACCATCGGTATCGCCGAGGTTGCTCGCCCGCAAAGCCACTTCGGTTGCGCCGAGGGTCACACCCGCGCCGGCGCCGAACGCGTTGTAGCCCCCCATCACCAGCGCGCCGGCCTGGGTGAAGGTGTTGTAGGACTTGCCGACGTACTGGTGGTCGAGACGCAGGAACACATCCCGGTTCGCGCCGATCGACCAGTTGTAGGTCATTGAGTTCGACATCGAAAACCGCGCCTGGCCAGGCAGTCGATCACCCTTCTTCACGCCGAGCACACCGGAGACCTGCGGTAGGTTGGCGACATCTTCACGCAGTGTGGCGTCCGTCCAAGCGGCCGAAGTCATCCACTGCAGATTCGGCGTGGGCTGCCAGTCGAGCGTCAGCTCGGCACCGCGACTGCGGGCCTTGCCGGCGTTGCCCGTGTAGTTGAAGCGCTGCGGAGTACGCAAACCGATCTGGATGTCTTCCCAGTTGATGGTGAAAAGCGCGACGCTCAGGTTCAGACCATCCGTCGGGGCGCTCTTCACACCCACTTCGTAGTTCCAGAGGAAATCGGAGTCGTAAGTCGGCGGAATGCCTGCCGCAGCGACGTTCGCCTGTCCCATGCGGTAGCCCTTTGCGGCCTGCGCATAAATGTTGAGCGTGCTGCTTGGCTTCCACGACAGCGACACCCGGGGCGTCGTCGAGCTCTCGGAGATGTCACGGATAACGCTGGTCTTGCGGCCGCCGTTGAGTACGCCGTCTAGGGTACTGTCGACCTTGAAGTTGTTGCGGAAGGCGCGCAGACCGACGGCCAGCTCAAAGGTGTCGGTGAGCTTGTAGGTGGCTTCGCCGTAGATCGCTTTTTCGGTGGACGGGGTGTCGAGCAGTACCGACAGCGACCACGGAGCGCGAACAAGCGCTTCGAACGCGGGTACGTTGATGAGCTGGGTCACCTCATGTTCCCATTTCTGGTAGTAGAGGCCGACGACGTAGGAGAGCCGCGAGTCGCCCAGCGACGCGAGGCGGACTTCGGCGTTCGTGCCCTTGCTGTCTGATTGCTGGGCCAGTCGTGCCGTCGTCCCCGGCACACCGAGAGCCGGTGCGAAGGTTCTTGAGGTGTCGAGTACCACGCTGTTGTCCTTCTTCAGGTGGCCGACGGTGGCAGTTAGCGATGCAGCGGCGAAGTCGTGCTGCAGCGTGACAGAGCCCGCCTGGAATTCGTCGCGCGTGGGCTCGCTCAGCAGTCGATAGGAAGTGCGCACGTCGCCGGCGCTGCGATCGTAGAAAGTGGTGCTGCCGTCATCGAACTTGTCGAGCTGGTAGATCAGCGTCGAGGAGAGCGTCGTCGAGTCGCTCAGCTCGAAGCGCGCGCTGAGCCGCGCGCCGTCGGTGCTGCCGCTGTCGATATCGGTTTCCTTGCGGGTCGGATTGTCGACGTAGCCGGGGTGGTCGCGGTGGTAGGCCACAAGGCGCAGCGCGGCACGGTCCGAGACGGGCAGATTCAGCATGCCGTCGACGCCGTAACCGGTCTCGCCACCGGTGATGTTCTCGAGCGAGGCGGAGACTGATGCCTGCATCGACTCGGTGCTCGGCTTGTTGGGCAGGATGCGCAGGGCTCCGGACAGCGAGCCGGAACCGAACAGCGTGCCCTGCGGCCCGCGCAATACTTCGATCCGATCGATATCGGTCAGGTGGATGTTCGGTACGCCGACGGCGGAAAACGGATCCATGATCTGGAATTCGTCGACGTAGACGCTGATGGTGGGCTGGTTCGCACCGCCCACCGTGGAAGTGGAAATGCCGCGGATGGCGAAGTTGATCTGCGAGCGGTTGCTGGTGCCGCCCATGAAGAGGCCGGGCACCATGCGTACGAAGTCCTCATAGCCCTGTGCGCCGACGGCCTCCAGGTCACTGCCTGAGACTACGGCGATCGAAGCCGGGACATCCTGCAGCGACTCCTCGCGACGTCGCGCCGTGACCAAGACTTCCTCGAGGCGGTCGGCCGCCGCCGTGCGACCTGCCGGCGCCTGTTGCGCCTGCAGCGTGGGCACCGCCGCCAGGGCGAGTGCAAGCGCAATCCGGGATCGGATGAATGACGGGATAGTCCTGCTCATGTTCTGCCCTCCGCGACGGTTTCAATAGCCATTTGTCGACCTGACTCCCGCAGCGCCGGCGTCCGGCGAGGCTGCAGGAAAACATTCCACAAACAGTCTATAACATGTTACGGAAGAGTTTTGACATGTCAATGCGGGCTGTCGAGGACAGGCAGAAGCAGCTGCGAAGGTCGGGCCGCGGTATGCCAGACGGTCTGCGCCGCTGGCTGCATGCGGGTGTCCAGTTCCGGCTGGGTGCCGGTGTTGGTGTTGCGCGAATAGCGGGGAAAGTTGCTGCTGGTCACGTGCACGCGGATCCGATGTCCCTTGCGGAACAGATTACTGGTCGCACCCATGGGGATGCTGATCTCGTAGACCTGGCCAGGCTCCATGAGACGCGGGGTCTCAAAACCCTCCCGGTAGCGGGCGCGCAGGATTCCATCCGTGAGGTTCATGGCGTAGCCATCGGGCGCGACGTCGATCAGCCGCGCAACGAAATCGGTGTCCGGCGCCGAACTCGAAACCCATAGGCGGATCGACACCGGACCGGTAACCCGCAGGTCCTGCTCGAGCGGTGGCGTACTGTAGACGAGCACGTCGCCGCGCCCCTCCAGCGGCCGCTGATCGACGGCGCCGAAGGGAACGATCTGCGTCCAGCAGCAGGTGCCGCCACCGACGGTCGGCACCGGATCGGCAGGGTCATAGGTGTAGCGGTCGGCTGGCGCGGAATCGGTGTCCGGCTCAAGCGACAATCCGCCGTCGCCTGCGGCGGTGTTCGCGCGACCGCCGCTGCGCAGAAAGAACCTCTGGTAGCTCACGCCGGGTGGTGGCCAGTCGGCGTAGTCGTGCCAGCGGTTCTCGCCCATGGTGAACACCTTCACCGGAGCATCATTTTCGGCGCCGTTCTGCTTGCCCTGGATGTAGTGATCCATCCAGCGCAGGTAGATGGAGCGCAGATCGAGCTGGGCCGCAGGGCCGAAATCCACCTGTCCGGGCGGCCGTGAGAACTGATGGGCCCACGGCCCCATGATGAGGCGGTGGCCTGCGCGCGCCTGCGCGTTTGAGCGCTGGCGCAACTTGACGAAGGCGTCGATCGTGCCGCCGCTGGCGTTGAAACTGTCGAACCAGCCGCCGACGTTGAACACCGGGAAGTCCCACCGCTCGTAGGAATTCTCCCAGCTCAATCCCTGCCAGAAGCCGTCGCGGGTCGGATGCCTCACCAGTTCCCGGTACCACTCGACGTTACGGCCTGCGACCGATGGTGCATCGACCACAGGCAGATGCTTGAACACCTCCGACCAGCGGACGAAATCCAGGTCCTTCTCGTGCATCACCCGGCCGTCCATCAGCGACGCGTAGAGGGTGTTGAGCGACAGGGAAAAAGCGCCGCCGCCGTAGGAGGCCGTGCGATACAGATCGGAGGGACTAACCACACTGATCATGCCGCGCAGCGCAGGATGCGGATCGCGGGCCGCGAGCCATTGCACGATCCCGTCGTACGAAGAGCCCTGAGTGACGATCCGCCCGTCGGACCAAGGCTGTCGCGCCAGCCACTCATGGCTGTCGCGGCCGTCATCGGCTTCGTGCACGAGCAGCGACCACTTGCCATCCGAGTCGTAGCGTCCGCGTGTGTCCTGAATCACGACCGCATAGCCGCGCTCCGCCCACCACGCAGCCGTGTCGTAGCCAAGCCGTGCCTTGCCATAGGGAGTGCGGAAGAACAGCACCGGATACCGGCCCGGGGCGGCCGGCCGAATGATGTCGTTGGCGAGCAGCGTTCCGTCGCGGGTTGGCGACATGACGTTGAATTCATTGATCAGCGCCGGCCGTGCCGCCGACGCAACGCGGAGCAGGGTCGACGCCGCGAGGACGATATCCGTCCGTCCATTGAAAGCGATGGCGAGGACGATACCGCTGTCCATGTCGTGCAGGACGAGCGCGTTCGAACCGATACCGCCGCCGATATGCGCAAGCCAGCGTTGCGGTTTGCCGCTGGCCTCAGGCCAGACCTCGAAGAGCATGATGCCGCGCCCGAAGTACATGTCTGTACGCAGCGCCGGCGAAACGGGACCGCGATCGAACAAATGGAAGGTGCGCATCGAGTCGCGGAGCACGGTGGTCGGCAGTACCTTGCCGTGGATATACGCCCGCCAGAACGTGACCATGTCGGTGGCATTGGCCACGATGTTCCCGGCTGCGAAAGTCACGGCATTGAAGGCGGGCTGCGGCTCACCGTCGAGGTGCTCGCGCGGCACGTCCGGGAGATCCGGCAGCGGCGGTGCGGCAATCATCCGGGGAAGCCCGAGAGGCCCGATCACTTTCGCGGCGACGACCTCGTGGAAGGGCCGGCCCTCGATCCGCTCGATGATCCGCCCCAGCATTACCATCGCGGTGTTCGAGTAGGACCAGCGCTCGCCGGGACAGGCGACCACCGCGCCGCGGGCCGCCGAGCGCTCGATGATCATCTCGGGCGGCATGTAGACCATGGTCTTGCGAGGGTCCTCTCCGGGTTGCGGAAAGCTGCCGATGCCGCTGGTGTGCGTGAGCATCTGCTCAATGGTGATCCGCTGTGCGTTGGGATAGCGCGGGTACCAGGTCGCGAGGCGGTCAGTGCCCTGGAGTTTTCCCTCCTCGATCAGCTTGAGGACGGTGGCGACAGTGAACGCCTTGCCGACACTCGCCCACCAGAAGCGCGCGTCCGGCAAAAGCGCTTGCGGCGGCGCTGCCGAGGCGAGCCCTAGCGATGCAGACCAGCGGCCGAGACCCGGCACAGCGATGGCCGCCGTGACACCGGGTGCTCCCGAGCGCGCAAGTATCCCGGCGATCGCCTGATCGAGATTACGCGCGAGATCAGACGGCACACTACGGTCGACATCGTCCGCGGCAGGCCGGTTCGGTAAGGCCGTGTCGCCCCGGTAGATCCGCCCCGCAAAGGCCTGAGGCTGCAGGCAGCGATCCGCTTCCGGCGTCGCAGGCGGTGCTGCCTGCACGGCGCCGCCGAGCACCGCGAGGCAAAGCAAAACGCAGACGGCGCGGGCGGCGCGCGCCGGCCGCCGATCCTCAAAAACTGGCACGCAAGCCGCCGAAGTAGTAGCGGCCGATCACGTCATAGAAAATGGGCGAAGTCTGGAACGCGGAGATGAAGTCGATGGGCACGATCGGCGGATCCCGATCCAGCAGATTGTTCACGCCGGCGAAGAACTGCAACTGCCGCCCGCCGAGCTCGAACGAGTAGCGCCCGGAAAGATCGACATACCACTGCGCATCGATGCGATTGCGCTCGAGGCCCTCGATGTCGTCGAGGGTGACGTCAGCCCTGCCCTTGCCCACGTAGCGCAGCTGCACAAACCCTGACAAGGGGCCCCAGTCATGGCCAAGGCTGGCGGTGGCGCGCAGTTTCGGCGAACCGTTGTTGCCGGCGCTCGCCACCACCTCGCCTGCACGGTTGACGAACGTCTTGCCGTCGGTGCTCAGCGTCCGGTCCCAAAGATAGGTGCCGTTCAAGCCGAGCGACCACGAATCGCCGAACCGGTACTGGGCCTGCCAGTCCACGCCTTCGTTCTGCGACTTGGCGACGTTGACGAAGGTGCCCTCGGTCTGCACCAGCTGCCCGTCACTGCGGCGCGTCACGCGCGGGCAGAAACTGTTGGGGAACGTGGCGGTCGCATAGCACTCGTCGAGGATGAACTGCGCCGACAGGGTGGTGATGGCGTCATCGACGCTGATCTTGAACCAGTCCACTGCGACCGACAGCCCGGTGGTCCAGTCAGGTGTGTAGACGAGGCCCGCAGTGGTGGTCTTGCCGCGTTCAGCGGCGAGATTACGGTTGCCGCCCGTGATGTTCGGAATGAGCGCCACGGTCTGGCGGAAGCCCGGCGCGAGACCGGCCTTCAGGCAGTTGGCGGCGAAGTTCGGATTCTGGTTGATACGGCTGACGTCGCAGGGATCCCGCGGCGAGAAAAACGGCGTCGCTGCGGCAAGAAACAACTCGTTGATGTTCGGCGCGCGGATGTCGCGGGAAACACTACCGCGGAGCATGAGCGTCGTGACCGGTCGCCAGACCAGGCCGCCCTTCCACGTGGTGACGTCACCGACCGTGCTGTAGTCCGTATAGCGGACTGCGCCGTTGAGTTCGAGCTGACCGAGCGCCGATTCCGACGAGAGCAGTGGGAATACGGTCTCGGCGAAGGCCTCCTTCACCGAGACCTCGCCGGACAGCGACTTGGCGTTCACGAACAGATAAGCCGAGGCGTTCGACAGGTCGTCCGACACCAGACGCAAACGATCCTCACGATGCTCGATGCCGACCGCCACGCCGACGGGTCCCGCCCAGTTGTCGAAGAGGCTGCCATTGATCTCGGCGGCGACCAGTTCCTGGGTGATGAGCTGATCAAGCACCGACGTGCCCTGGATGTACTTGAGCGCCGCCGCACTCGGCGCGCCGACGCCGAACAGGTTGATCGGCACGCAGCTCGGGTCGGTGCCGGCGACTGCCGATCGGCAGGCCGGGCGGCCGGTGGCCGGATTGATGATCGAGTCGACGGCCTTGGTGAAGTTCGCTGTCAGCAGGTTACGCGGTGACTGCGAGCCCCATCGGCTCTCGCCGCGCTGGTAGGTGAGCGTCCAGGTCATGCGCTCATCGAGGAGGTCCCCGGTCAGGCCGGCTACGAAGCGGTCGGTGCGATAGACGTTTTCCGCGCCCACGAAACCGAAGTCGGTGTGTACGCGGCTGAGCGTGAAGGCGGCGATGCCGTTCGCATCCATGATGCTGGTGACCGAGGGATGCAGAAAGGCGTTGTCGCGACGGATTGTGAGGTTGCCGAGCGAAAAAGGCTGTACCACCGAGTCGTTGTTCGACTCCGACATGCTGTAGCCGCCCTCGATGAACAACTTGACGCCGGGTGTCAGCGTGTAGTCAAAAGTCGCCAACAGATTTCGCCGCTCGAAGGGCGTGAATATCGTTACATCGGGCGTGAAGTCCGAGCCGGAGCCGCCCTGCATCCAGGTGGACCCGGCCGAGGTGCCACGCTGGAAAGCCCGCAAGGTGCCATCCGGCGCAAACTCCCGGAACGCCAGCGGTCCCGGCCCGAGGATCAGACCACCATCGGTCGCGATCGAGAGTCGCCGGTCGGGACGGGTCAGGATGGCAGGGATGCCATCGGCCGGGCCGGTATTCGCAGGGTTCGGTATCCGTCCCCAGCCGTCGTTGGCCCAATCGCGATCGCGCTGGTCGATGCCCTTGGAACGTCGCTGCCACTCACCGGCCACGAGGATGTGTCCGCGGTTGTCGAGCACCGCACTGCCGAATGCGAACGCGAGCCGATCATCGCCGGCGTCGCCCTCTGCCGAGATGCCGGTCTGGGCCTCGAGTTTCAGCCCTTCGAAGCTGTTGTCGTAGAGGACATTGACCACGCCGGCCACGGCGTCCGAGCCGTAGGCGGCCGAGGCGCCGCCGGTGACCACGTCGATGCGCCCGATGGCGATGGACGGTACGGTGTTCAGATCCACCCCCTGCAGCACCGTCGGCACCTGCCGCCGGCCGTTGAAGAGCACGAGCGTCCGCTCTGTACCTAGCCCGCGCAGATCGAGAACGTTCGCGCCGCTCAGAAAAACACTCAGTCCGGAGGCGGTTGGCGTGGCGGTCGGGCGGAATGACGGCAGTTCGTTGAGGAAGTCGGCGATGTTGGTGCTGGCGCGCTGCTCCAGCGCCTCGGCGGTCACCGTCGAAACCGGCGTGGGCGTTTCGAAACCCGCGCCGCGGATGCGCGAGCCGGTCACGATCACTTCGGTGAGCGTGCCGCCCTCATCGGCATTGGCGCTGCGCGGCGAGGCTGCCTGCTGCGCCGCAGCCTGCCCCCCGAGAGCGACCATCATGCAAGCCAGCGCCACGCCTGCGGCCAGGCGAACCTTAGGACCGTTGCTGGTCGAGTCGAACATTCCCGCCCCCTCGGCGGATCGGCGATCCGCCCGTGATCGTTGAGTGATCGGATTGCAATGAACAGAGCTGTCTGGATTAATGTACCCAGATATGGGAATTTTTACCAATTCAGACAAGTCGAGCTCGCCCATTCAACTCATCACGCCGGGGCTGGTCATCATGGCCGTGATGATCGGCGGCGGTTACGCCACCGGCCGCGAGCTCGTCGAGTTCTTCCTGGTCCACGGACCGGCGACGGGTGTCGCCAGCATGGCGTTCACCGGGCTGATCATCGCCGCAACCACCATGGTCGGCTTCGAACTGGCGCGCCGCTTCGAGGCGTACGACTACCAGCGCTTCTGCCGCATCTGCATCGGACCGCTATGGGTGGTTTTCGAGGTGGGCTACCTCGCGCTGCTGCTGCTCGTGCTGTCGGTGGTGTCGTCCGCCGCCGGCGCGTTGCTGACGCAGCTCGCCGGTTCGCCGGAGTTCCTCAACTCCGTTCTCTTCATGGCGACCGTGGCTTTTGTCGTCTTCTACGGCAACGATTTCCTCGAACGAGTGATTACGGCCTGGTCAGTTGTTTTCTATGTCTCGTACGGCGGTCTGCTGATCGCCGTGCTCTATCGCTTCGGTGACGCGCTGGGCCCGGCGTTTTCGCGCCAGCCGGTCGACCTCGCTACGGCATGGTGGAGCGGCGTCGCCTACGCCGGACTGAACGTGGTGCTCATCCCGATCCTGATCTTCGTGGCGCGCAACTTCCGCTCGCGCCGGGAAGCGCTGCTGGCCGGCGCCATCGCTGCGCCGCTGATCATCATTCCGGGCTGCGCGCTGCTGATTGCGCTATCGGCATTCCATCCCGGCATCAACGACGAGCGCATTCCGGTGGCGGCGATCCTCGACCAGCTGCAGATACCGGTGCTGTCGCTGCTGATCCCGCTCGTGATCCTCGGCGCCCTCGTCAAATCCGGCGCCGGCATGCTGCACGGCCTGAACGAACGCATTGCGGGCGTATTCCATCACCAGAGCAAGCCGATGCCGCACTGGGTGCGCCCGGCCGTGGCGCTGTTCGCGATGACGATTGCCGTGTACGCCGCGTCATGGTTCGGGCTCATCGACCTGATCAAATATGGCTACCGGTTCAGCTCCTACTTCTTCATCGTCGTGATTTTTATACCGCTGATGACTCGCGGCCTCTGGCTCATCTGCCGCCGCTGAGAGCGCAGGGTGTGGACGCGGCCGGGCCAGACCGCGGAACGAACCGGCCGGGGGCAAGACCTGTCGGCTGGCCGTCGCGCAGCGCCCACTCGCCATTGACGAACACGTGGCGAATACCGCTTGAGAGCGCGTTGGGATCGAGATAGGTTGCATTGTCCCTGACGGT
The DNA here is from genome assembly GCA_964541625.1 of uncultured Acidibacter sp. Taxonomy (GTDB): domain Bacteria; phylum Pseudomonadota; class Gammaproteobacteria; order Steroidobacterales; family Steroidobacteraceae; genus UBA964. The sequence continues at coordinate 8,059 of CAZIRD010000011.1, read as the reverse complement.
CGCCGGGTCAAAGATCACCACATCGGCGATGCAACCTGCAGCCAGCCTGCCGCGGTCGTGCAGGCCGAGAAAGTCGGCCGGCAGCGATGTCATCCGACGTATGGCTTCTCCGAGTGGAAACAGCCCGAGATCCCGACTGTAGTGGCCGAGCACACGGGTGAACGTACCGTTCGAACGCGGATGTCCGCCGGTCCGCTGTTCGGGCGGGGCATAGCCGCCATCGCTCGCCACCATCACCCACGGCTGTCGCATCAGTTCACGAACGTCCTGCTCGTCGACCGAACCGAGCGTCAGCAGTATCGGGCGGGTGCTGCGCAGCATCAGCGAGCGAATCAGCTCGTAGGGCTCGACCTTGCGCTTCTTTGCCAGCGACTCGATGATTTCATTGACGATGGATGGGTCATCGGGCGCGTCGAGTATGCGCATGCTGCCGTAGCCCACCGAACCGACCCAGGAAAATCCGCCGTTGATGCCGTTCTCCGTTGCTGCCCTGATCGCCGCCTGTTGCTGCGGATCGGCGAGCGCCGCCAGCAGGGTGTCTCGCGGCAGGGCCGCAGGCAGACCGCCCGCAGGCTCGTTGAGTCCCGGAACGATGAACAGCCCGTCGAGCGTGAGGGTGCTGGCGCCATCGTAGGGATACTGATCCGCCACCACATTCTCGCCGCGGGCGCGCGCCGTGTTGACGATCTCGATCACCTCGCCGATGCGGCCCCGGTTGAGCAGACCCACCGCCTTCAGATGGCCGAGCTTCGCGGGAATTCCCGCAGCGCGTCCGATCCGGATTGCCTCATCTTCCGATTCATGCATTCTGAAAACGGGGTCGCGCGTATGCGAGTCGTAGATTCCCCCGAACGGCCTGACTTCTCTCGCCAGCTCGATCACCTCTGCGGTGTCGCTGAACATGCCCGGCTCGTACATGAGCCCCGTGGATAAGCCGACACAACCCATCTTCATGCCCGCACGGACCTCGGCGCGCATGGCCTCGAGTTCCGCGGCGCTGGGCGCGCGGCGGGCGAGTCCCATGACGTGACGCCTCACGCCGTTGTGGCCGACATAGCAGGAATAGTTGGTGCCGAAGCCCTTGGCGACCAGCGCGTCGAACATGAACTTCAGTTCCTTCGGGCCGTCGAGCCCGTCGGCGCCCGCCACGATCGTCGTCACGCCCTGAGTCAGGTGCTGCGTGTTGAGGAAAGGGCGGGGCGCGATGCGCGCTGCCATCGCCACGTGAGTGTGCGAGTCAATGAATCCCGGCGCGACCACGAGTCCGCGTGCATCGACGGTCGTCCTGCCGGCGGCCTCGCCGCCTTTGCCGATCCATGCAATGCGATCACCGCGGATTCCCACGTCGAGCACTTCTCCCTCGCGCCCGGAACCGTCGTGGACAGTACCGCCGCGAATGAGCACGTCGTACTCCTGCGCCACGGCGCCAACGCACGTCAGCAGCAGCGCCAGCAGGGCTCCGCGGGCAAGAACTCGGCTCATGTGTTTGCTCCTGTCATCACCGTGGATATCGTCATCAGCCCGCCGAGGGGTGCTCGGCGATCCGCGCCGGCTCGCGCCGCAATGCGTGGGCGGTGCTCTCCATCTGTCGCATCGCCCGCAGGTGGTTGCGGCCGGCGATGCCGAGAACTTCCTCGTCCGTGTAGCCGCGCCGCAGCAGTTCCGCAAAGAGCCAGGGATATCGGCTCGCATCGTTAAGCCCACGAACCATCGACGACTGACCGCTATCGAAGAAATCAGCGCCGATGCCGATGTGCGCCACGCCGGCGATCTTGCGGATGTGATCGATGTGGTCGGCGACCTGCGCGATGCCCACCGAGGGTCGGGGGACGGCGGCTTCCCAGAGAACGAGCTCTCGCTGGACCGCGACTTCGTCATCGACCCGCGCGCGGATCCCGCGCAGGGCCTGCCGGCGTGCAGCTTGCCACTCGATATGGCGCGGAGTGACGAACGACCAGATGAAGTTCACATGGATGACGCCACCGTTACGCGGCAACTGCTCTAGCACATCGTCGGGCACGTTGCGCGGATGAGGGTCCAGGGCGTAGGCGTTCGAGTGGGAGAAGATCACCGGCGCACGCGATACGCGCAGAACATCACGCATGGTGTCCGCCGACACATGGGAGATGTCGGCGAACATACCGAGCCGATTCAATTCGCGCACGACATCCTCGCCGAACTCGGTCAGACCTTCGTGCAGCGGGCGATCCGTTGCCGAATCGGCCCACTCAAGGGTGTCGCCGTGCGTGAGCGTGAGGTAACGCGCCCCGAGGCGATGGAAAACGCGCAGCGTCGCCAGCGAGTTGTCGATCATGTGGCCGCCTTCGACGCCGATCAGGCTGGCGATGCGGCCGCTGCGATGGATCCGCTCTATGTCATCAGCCGAACCGGCAAACTCAAGTGCGTCGAGTGCACCGATCATGCGATGGATGACATCGAAGCGCTGCATCGCGTCACGGAGCGCGGTGCGCGAATGGCGTGTGGCAGAGTCTGTATACACGGCCCAGTACTGGGCACCGACGCAACCCTGGCGCAGCCGCGGGATGTCCGCCGCGACGCCGGGTTGTCTCTCGTTCAAGTCGATGCGCGAAAGATCGCCATCGAAGTTCGCCTGCAGATTCCACGGCAGGTCGTTGTGCGTGTCGATCAAGGGCGCCGCACGCAGCAGGCGAACCGCCCTTTCCAGTTCGGGCGGATCACTGTCCTTTGCCGCAGCGGTTCCGATCGTAGCCGCGCCGATCAGACCCAACACCTCGCGACGGGTGAGTCCGACCAAGCGATGCTCAGCCAGCGTCGGCCGTGGCGGCGGAGGCGGTAGCGAGCAGCTTCGAGTACCGCTCAAGGCCGATGTTCGAGCCACAGACCATCGCGCAGGTGGTGCCCGGGGGAAAGCGGTCCGGGAAAGCGAGCACACCGGCCAGCGCGGCGGCACCGGCCGGCTCGATGGCGAGTTTCAGCCGCTCGAGCAGCAGTCGCACCGCGGCAATGATCTGGCTGTCGTCGAGCAGCAGGATCTCATCGACATAGTCACGCACGAGACTCAGCGAGTAGGGCAAAGCGAACGGCGGCGCCAGGCTGTCGGCAACGGTATCGATCGAATCGAGGGTTATCGGTCGGCCGGCAGCGATGCTGCGCGAGAGCGTCGGTGCACCCACAGGTTCGATACCGATCACGCGAGCGTTCGGCCGCAATGCCTTGATGGTGGGCGCGAGACCCGAGGCGAGGCTGCCGCCACCGATCGCCACAAGAAACGTATCGACATCCTGCGGCAGTTGGCGATGGAGCTCGAGGGCGATCGAAGCCGTGCCGAGCGTCGTGTACGGCCCGTCGAAGGGATGTACGAAGCAGCGTCCGTGCTCGACGACGTCACGGTCCGCGGCGACAAACGCCAGTCGGATGTCATCGACCAGTTCGACCCGCGCGCCGAGCGATCGGGCACGCGCAATGCGATAGGGGTCGGCCGTTGCCGCCATGTAGATGGTGGCGGTTGAACCAAACAGCCGCGCGCCCTCGGCGAGCGCGATCGCATGATTGCCGGAGCTCACGGTGACGAGGCCGCGTCGCAACTGTTCGGTCGTCAGGTGCCGAATCACGGTCCACGCGCCGCGCGGCTTGAACGAACCGGTAACCTGCATCGCCTCAAGCTTCAACCACACATCCGGGAAGCCGCCCGGCGCAGGGTGCGGAAAGCGGATGACCGGTGTCTCGCAGATGAACTCGTCGAGGGAGCGCCGATTGGCCGCTACCGCGTCCAGACTAGGCGGCAGCGAACGCCCCACCGCCGCCTGCAGATCAGCCACCATGCGCCATTCCCGCGATGCGCCAGCGGCGCTGCTGCATGATGATCGAGACACGCATCGTTTCGTTCCGCTGACTGTTGATACCGAATCTGACATTTATTGCCATAAGTGGCAACTTGTCAACGTATATGCAGGCCGCTAACCTTCGCGCCGCATCAGCAAACCCCACCCCTGTCGCCGACATCGTGTCGCCGCGGCGGGCAGTTCAGGAAGCACAACCTTGGTCAGCCAAGCACGGCCGGGACCGGCACTGAAGTCGATCAGGCGACGCAAGAACCTGACCCTCGCGCAGGTAGCGGCGCGCTCCGGCATACCCATCTCCACGCTGGGTCGCATCGAGCGCGGCGAATCATCGCCGAACTACGAACAGCTGCTGAAACTCAGCGCGGGCCTCGAAGTCGACATCACGCATTTCTTCTCGCAAAGGGAGGCCGACGCCACACCGGTCACGCGCGAGCGGCGCAGCATCAACCGTCTCGGCGAAGGCAAGCTGATGCAGCTGCGCCACCAGGCGATCCGCTACCTGAGCACCGACCTGCGCAGCAAGTCATTCACGCCGATCGTCGGTGAAATCCGCTCGCGCAGCCTCGAAGAATTCGGCGAGCTGCTGCACCACCCCGGGGAGGAGTTCGTGTTTGTGCTCGAGGGTACGCTCGAGCTGCATACCGAGCACTACACGCCGGCCGTGCTGGTTGCCGGCGAGTCGATCTATTTCGACAGCTCCATGGGACACGCCTACATCGCCCGCGGCGATGAACCGTGTCGGGTCGTGGCCGTCAGCACGGCGCCGCAGATTCACACAGAGTCCGAGGCGAGCGGGCAACAGGATGAGGCCGCTGCGGCCGGGGCCGTCACCGCCGCGCAGCGACGGCAGCGAGTACCGGCAGCAACACGCCGCCGCAAGAGCTGACCGGGACGGGCGGGCAGCTCGCACCGTACCGGAACGTCGCCCCGACCATCGATGTCTCAGGGCGCGATTACCCCTAGACCGGCAGTCGCATGCTGACCCGGAAGCCGCCGCCGGCAAGATTCTCGGCGGCAACACTGCCGCCGTGGGCCTCGATGGCGCGGCGGGTGATGGCGAGCCCGAGTCCGTAACCCTCTTCCCGGACCCCCGTGCCACGCACGAACGGGTCGAACAGCCGGGCCCGGTCTGCTTCCGCAACGCCGCTGCCGCGATCTTCGACGGCGATGCATACGCGTCCGGGCTCGCGGGTGGCGCGCAGCAGGACGGACGAATTCTGCGGCGCGTGACGCAGGGCATTGCGCATCACGTTGTCGATCGCCCGGTGCAGCAGTTCCGGATGGACTCCCATGACGAGCCCGGGCGGACAATCCAGATCGACGGTGCAGCCTTTCCTGCCCGCCTCGAACCGCGCGTCATCGACGATACCGTCGAGAAACTCGGCCAGCATCACGCTCTGCAGCGGCTCCGTTTCGCCGCCGCTTTCAAGCCGTGCCAGAGTCAGCAATTCATTGACCAGATTGCTCGTTCGATCGATGTCGGCATGCAGCCGGGCCGAGATCTCCGCGCGGCGCTCCGGTGCCCGATCGATCAGGTCGACCGCGACCTGCATGCGCGCCAGCGGTGCGCGCATCTCATGCGAGACGTCGTGCAGTAGTCTGCGCTGGCTTTCCACCAACGACTGCAGACGGCTTGCCATGTTGTCGAAGCCGGGACCAAGCGCTGTCAGCTCGTTCTGCCGCGTCCGAGGAGTGCCCCCGATGCGTTCCTCGAGTCGACCGTCGGCCACTGCGCGGAACGCCTTGTCCAGACGGCGTATCGGTCTTGAGACGTAAGCGGCCATGGCTGCGGCGAACATCAGACTGACGACACCACCGATCAGCATCGGCATGACGAGCGGCATGATCGACGGCGGATGCGGCGGTGGCGGCAGCATGCCGGGTTCCGCGGGGGGGGATGCCTGCAACATCCAGACAGCGACCGCCATCACCAGCGAGGTGCAGACCTGCGCCAGCCAGAAGAAGGCAAAAAATCGCCAGTAGAGGCGCCCCACCCTCAGGACTCCAGATACTGGTAGCCGCGCCGGATCACGGTCTCGATGCGAGCTCTGCCGTCCGGATGCGCGCCAAGCTTGCGGCGCACGCTGCTGATGTGGGTATCGATGCTGCGATCGAAACGTCCCAGAGGCCGACCGAGGGCCTCCTCGGACAAATGTTCCTTGGTCACCACCTGGCCGGCATGTCGCACCAGTATCTCGAGCAGGCTGTATTCGGTGCTGGTCAGCGAAATCCGTCTGCCGTCGAGCTCGGCCCGACGCTCGCCGGGCTTCATGACGAGCGCGCCGACACGCAGCGTGGTCGGATTGGTCTCGACCGTCCGCGTGCGCTTGAGGATGGCGCGGATACGCGCCACCAATTCGCGCGGCGTGCAAGGTTTCGGCACGTAGTCATCCGCCCCGAGCTCGAGGCCGAGAATGCGATCGAGGTCGTCACCTCGTCCGGTGAGCATCAGCACCGGAACAGTTGAAGCCTCGCGGATGCGGCGCAGCGTCTCGATACCGTTTTGACCCGGCATCATGATGTCGAGCACCACGATGTCCGCCTGGCCCGACAAGGCCAGACGCGTCCCGGCTATCCCATCCTGCGCGGTCAAGGTCGCAAAACCTTCGGTCACGAGATAGGTTTCGAGGAGTTCGAGCAGCCCGGGGTCATCGTCGATCAGCGCAACGGTTGGCGGCATGGGTGCGATGGTAAGCGGCGTCACTCGGCAAGCCAGCGATCTTTGCATTTTCTTGCACCACTGGTGCGGCGCCCCACTTTGCACGCCTTGACAGAATTTTGCGCCGGTTGCGTTGTATGGCCTGTCACCCCCGCCGTTAAATCTTTTACGCGACAGCCAAGCCGAGCGCACCGCCGTCGCGCTGCAACATTCAAAAAACGACAGGAGAGACATTCATATGAACGGTCTGCGAGGTGTGGGCGGCATCGGCCAAACGATGCACACGACGACGGCAGGCTTTGGCGGGCAGCGGTCCGATCCGACCCGGATGGCCGAGGAGCTGTTTTCCAAACTCGATACCGCGGGTCGCGGATACATCGACAAGGCGGACCTGCAGGCAGCATTCGACAAGATCGCCGGGTCAGGATCGGCGTCCGACAGCAGTCCGATGAGCTCCGCCGAGCTGTTCGCCGTGCTCGATGCGGACAATGACGGCAAAGTGGTCAAGCAGGATTTCGTGGACACGCTGGTCGCCCTGCGTGATCAAGGTGGTCCGCAGGGACGCGGCGGCCGGGGTGGGCCTGGCGGTCCTGGCGGCGCTGGTGGTCCGGGCGGACCGGGCGGACCGGGCGGCGGTCCGGGCGGCCCCGGCGGACCGGGTGGTCCCGGCGGTCAGCGCGGTCCGCAACCACCGGTGCAGGCATCGCAGGTCGAGGCGCTGATGGACAACCTGGTGGGCCGCGATTCATCCCGCGGCACGAGGCTATCCACCAAGGCGTGATCGACGAACGAGCGCGAGTGGGGGCGGGCTTACGTGGCAGGCGTCAGAACGTAGGGCACGCATCATTTTTTGATCCAGTTCGGGTGCAGAGTGCGCGGAGGTTTCCCACCGACGCGCCATGCCACCGCCCGCCCCCATCCGGAACAACGTCGACAGCAAGGCCATCGTGCGGGTGAACTACGCGCTCGTCAGATTGGTGTTGTTTGGGGTTTTCGCAACCACGACCGCGCTCGCCGCTCCGCCCAAGTCGGCGGCGCCTGCTCAAGAGCCAGACGTCGCAGCCATCTATGCCGAGGCGGCCGCAAGGTTTATCACCACGTTTCGGACCGAAGGCATGATGGGTGCCGCCGAAATCATTGACGACTGCTACAAGCGCGCGTCACCGAAAGCGACGAGTTCCTGTATCGCGTTCGACAGCATTACCCAATACATGGCGTTGACGGCCGCGTCGCTCGGGCTCCCGCCGCCGCTCGAGTCCCTGGAGCGCGCGTCCTTTGACGCTCGCATGAAGAAGCAGCTCCGGCTTCAAGGTATAGACGAAAAGCAGATGGACCCTCTCATCCGCAGGATTCTGGCTCAGGCGAGGTTCGCGCTAAACCTCGAGTACACCCGGCAAGAGAGGATGAAGATCAAGCCGTTTGACCAGCGCCAGCAGGGGGTTTGAAGCTGCGCCGGCGGACCGATCGGCGAAATCGACCTCAACGGCAAGTTGTTACGGACCTTGGCGATGTTACGCATTACGCCACTCGGAACCTGGGATGATGCGCTTCATGAACTCGTCGAACATCGGGACCG
>CAZIRD010000010.1:0-51189 GCA_964541625.1 uncultured Acidibacter sp. | reverse complement strand
CGGTGCCCAAGATCACCGTCATCACCCGCAAGGCCTACGGCGGCGCCTACGACGTCATGGCCTCGAAGCACCTGCGCGGCGACGTCAATTTCGCCTGGCCGAACGCCGAGATCGCGGTGATGGGCGCGAAGGGCGCGGTGGAGATCATTTTCCGCGAGGAGAAGTCCGATCCGGCGAAGCTGGCCGCGCGCGAAGCGGAGTACCGCAGCAAGTTCGCCAATCCCTTCATCGCCGGCGCCCGCGGCTATATCGATGACGTGATCATGCCGCACGGCACGCGACGCAGGCTTTGCCGTGCGCTGGTGGTGCTGCGCGACAAGAAGGTCGAAGAGCCGTGGCGCAAGCACGGCAACATCCCCCTTTGATCGCGGCCACGGGAGCAACTCGCAACATGTTCAGCAAGATCCTCATCGCCAATCGTGGCGAAATCGCCTGCCGCGTGATCAAGACCGCGCGACGCATGGGCATCAAGACCGTCGCCGTGTATTCCGAAGCGGACAAGGACGCGCGCCACGTCGAGCTCGCCGACGAGGCCGTGCTGCTCGGCCCTGCGCCCTCGCGCGAGTCCTACCTCGTCGCCGACCGCATCATCGCCGCCTGCAAAAAGACCGGCGCGGAGGCGATCCACCCCGGCTACGGTTTCCTCTCCGAAAACGCCGAGTTCTCGCGGCGCGTCGAGGAAGCGGGCATCGTCTTCATCGGTCCGAAGCACAAGTCGATCGCGGCGATGGGCGACAAGATCGCCTCCAAAGAGCTCGCCGCCAAGGCGAAGGTCAACACCATTCCCGGCTGGAACAAGCCGATCGAGTCGTCCGAGCGCGCGGTGGAGATCGCCCGCGATATTGGCTATCCGGTGATGATCAAGGCCAGCGCGGGCGGCGGCGGCAAGGGTCTGCGCGTGGCCTGGAACGACAAGGACGCCCATGAGGGCTTCGCCTCCTGCCGCAATGAGGCGCGCAACAGCTTCGGCGACGATCGCGTGTTCATCGAGAAGTTCGTCGAGGAGCCGCGGCACATCGAGATCCAGGTGCTTGGCGATGCGCACGGCAACGTCGTCTACCTCTGGGAGCGCGAGTGTTCGATCCAGCGCCGTCACCAGAAAGTGATCGAGGAAGCGCCCAGTCCCTTCCTCGACGACAAGACCCGCAAGGCGATGGGCGAGCAGGCGGTGGCGCTGGCGCGCGCCGTCGATTACCAGAGCGCCGGTACCGTCGAGTTCGTGGTCGGCAAGGATCGCAGCTTCTACTTCCTGGAGATGAACACCCGCCTGCAGGTCGAGCATCCGGTGACCGAGTGCATCACCGGCCTCGACCTCGTCGAGCAGATGATCCGCGTCGCCGCCGGTGAGCCGCTCGGCTTCCGTCAGCAGGACATCCGCCGCAACGGCTGGGCGATCGAGTGCCGCATCAACGCGGAGGATCCGTTCCGCAACTTCCTGCCCTCGACCGGCCGGCTGGTGAAGTACCGGCCGCCGACGCCGACCATGGAAGCGGCGCAACCCGTGCCCGCCGAAGGCGGCGTGCGCGTCGACACCGGCGTGTACGAGGGCGGCGAGATCCCGATGTACTACGACTCCATGATCGCCAAGCTGATCACCTGCGGCGCCGATCGCAACGAGGCGATCGCCCGCATGCGTGAGGCGCTCAATGGTTTCGTCATCCGCGGCATCTCCAGCAACATCCCCTTTCAGGCGGCGCTGCTCGCGCACCCGCGCTTCGTTGCCGGCGACTTCAACACCGGCTTCATCGCCGAGCAGTATCCGAAGGGCTTTTCGGCCGCCGCCGTGCCGCATGAGGAGCCCGGTTTCCTGCTGTCGCTCGCCGCGGTGTCGCATCGCCGTTCGCGGGAGCGCGCCGCGCGCTTGACCGGTCAGCGCCGCCATCGCGAAGTACGCATCCGCGAGGATTTCGTGATCGTGCTGCGCGACGAGAGCGGGCGGCGTGACGAGATTCCGGTGACGGTACGACCGATCGACTCGATGTTCCATGTCGGCATCGCAGGCCAGGTCCACGAAGTGTCGTTCGAGGACAACTTGCGCGACGTCGCTGTGCATGGGCACTTCGACGGCAAGCCGTTCTGCGCGCAGATCGAGCGCATCGGCCTCGGCTACCGGATCAGCCACAACGGCTCGAGCCTGTTCGCCAAAGTGTTCTCGCCGCGGCACGCGCAACTCGAGGCCATGATGCCGTTCAAGGCGCCGCCTGATCTCTCGAAGGTGTTGCTCTCGCCCATGCCCGGCCTGCTGGTCGAGGTGGCGGTGCAGCCGGGCCAGACGGTGCGCGCCGGCGAACGGCTGGCGGCGATCGAGGCGATGAAGATGGAGAACATCCTCTTCGCCACCCAGGATTGCGTAGTCGCCGAGGTGCTCGCCGGCAAGGGTGACAGCCTCGCCGTCGATCAGGTGATCATGAGGTTCCAGTGATGCGGCCGTTCCGCGTGCTGGGCATCCAGCAGGTCGCCATCGGCGGTGCCGACAAGCAGCGGCTGCGTACCTTGTGGGTCGACATGCTCGGCCTCGAGGTCACGGGCAACTTCGTCAGCGAGCGCGAGAATGTCGACGAGGACATCTGCGCGATGGGACGCGGCGCGATGCGGGTCGAAGTCGACCTGATGCAGCCACTCGATCCGCAAAAAAAACCGGCCGTGCACGCCACGCCGCTGAATCACATCGGTCTGTGGATCGACGATCTGCCGCAGGCGGTCGAATGGCTCACGGCGCGCGGTGTGCGCTTCGCGCCGGGCGGTATCCGCAAGGGTGCGGCCGGCCATGACATCTGCTTCCTGCATCCGAAAGCCAGCGACGAATTTCCGATCGCCGGCGAGGGTGTGCTCGTCGAACTGGTTCAGGCCCCGCCCGAGGTGATCGCCGCCCTCGGCTGATGCTGGATCGCGACCACCAGCGTGCCGGGCCCGCCGTGCACGCCGATCGCCGGTCCCATGTCGGTGAGTGCGCAGAATTCCACGCTGCCGGGCGGCAGCGCCGCAACCAGATCCTCGACCAGCTGCCGTCCTTCCTCGGGACGGTCGCCGTGGCCCACCAGGATCCGCAGGACTTCTGCATCCGCCGCAGAGCGCGCACGCCGGACGACGAAGCGGACGAAGCGGCTGCGCAGTCGATGCGCGCCGAAGAGCCCGCCTCCGGCGCTGATGCGTCCGTCCGGGGAGGTACGCAGGATCACGTTCAGGCCGAGCAACCGCGCTACCTTGCCGACGATCGCCGGTACGCGTCCGCCGCGCACCGCGAAGTCGATGCTGCCGAGCAGTGCGAAGGTCTGGGTGCGCGTGAGTGCCGCTTCGGCGGCCGCCAGTACGGCTGCGGCATCGCCGCCCGCTGCGGCCGCTTCCGCGGCGGCAATCGTCACCAGCCCCTGGCCCACCGACGCATTGCGGCTGTCGAGTGCACTCACCGGCTTGCCTTCGCTGCCGACCCGTTGCGCCGCGCGCTGCGCGGCATCCCAGGTTCCGCTGTGGCGCGAGGTGAGATTCACCGACACGACCGCGTCGTAGTGCGAGGCAAGGAATTCGAACATCCGCCGGAAGTCGCCGGGCGGCGGCTGCGAGGTTTTCGGGTGTGCGGGATTGGCGAGGAGTTCGCGGTAGAACTCGGTGGGCGTCATGCTCACCTTGTCGAGATACGAGCGGTTGGCGAAATGGATGCGTACCGGCACGACATGGATGCCCAGCCGCTCGGCGAATTCTTCGGGGATGTCGGCGCCGGAGTCAGTGACCACCGCGACCTGTCGCGTGCGACGGTGATGCGCCGCGCTCTGCTGCATGCGCATGTCGTCGGCTTTCTGGCTACCGACATCGCCGAACTGAGCGGCGAGCCGGAACACCTGCTGCGGATCGTCGACGTGCACATGGATCCTTGCCTTGCGCTTGCTGCCACTCACCACCAGGCTCGCACCGGCGGTCGCCAGCGTCTCGCGCAGTTGCCGCAGGTCGATCTCGCCGTCGGCCGGTGCAACGACCAGGCACTCGGTGCAGAAGCGGTAATCCTGATCGGCGGCGGGCGGTGCAACGCCTGCCATCGCCTCGTCACCGGCATGCACCGGCGCTACGGTCTTGCCGAGGTCGCCGGTCTGCAGGAACCGTCGCATGCCCTCAAGCACTTCGACGAAGCCGAGCGCGCCGGCGTCGACCACGTTGGCGGCACGCAGCTCCTCGAGTTGGCCTCGGGTCGCCTCAAGCGCGACGCGCACCCGGGTGATCGAGCTCTCGAACAGGCTGCGGAAGTCGGTGCACTGCGGCGCTTGCGACTCGGCTGCCAACGCGAATTCACGCAGCACGGTCAGCAGCGTACCTTCGCGCGGTTGCGACAGCGCATCGCGGGCGTAGCCCGCACCTTTGCGCAGCGCGACCACGAATTCGCCGACGCCGATGCGCGCGAGATGTCCGGCGCCGTCGCCTACACCGAGCAGGAACTGGGCAAGGATCGCCCCCGAATTACCGCGCGCGCCATCGAGTGCGGCGTCCGCCGCCCTGACCAGCAAGCTGCCGGCATGTGGCTCCGGCGCCCGATCGAGCGTCGCGAGTACCGCCGACAGGGTTAGCGACATGTTGGTGCCGGTGTCGCCATCGGGTACAGGGAATACGTTGATTTTATTGAGATGGTCGGTCTGCTCGAACAACCGGTAGATGCCGGCACGCAGCACGTCGGCGAGCTGCAGGCCGTCGAGTTCCCGCAGTCCGGCGTTGGTGGCGAGCGGAGCGGTCGCGGCGGTCAAGTCGGCAACCCCGAAATCATTGCAGGTTGACGGCAAAAGAGGCTGTGCCGTAACGCAGTACCACGCCTTCGGCAGTGATGCGTTCAAGTACCAGGCCTTCGCGCGAGGTCTCGCCCTCGCGCAGGCGCTGGCCGTTGAGCAATACGAACCGCGCCCGTGGCTCGGCGTCGTAGACGTGCATGTTGAGTTCCGCGGGCGGAACGTTGGCACCGCGGGCGAGCAGGTCGTCACGCGTGATCGCCGCCGGCGACCGGTCGGCGCTGCGCGTGACGGCGTTCGCTGCGCTGGCCGTACTGCGTGGCGAGTCGGCGCGCGGCGAGGCGGCGCGCGGCGAGGCGGTGCCTGGCGAGTCGGTGCGTGGCGAGTCGGTGCCGCGAGTGGGCGCACTGCTTGGAGCGACGGCGGTGGCCGGGGATGATGTCGCGGTCGCTGCCATCGGCGCGGTCGACGAAGTCACGGTTGACCGGTCCGGTTCGCCGGTTGCGCCGGAGTCATCACGCCACAGCGCATAGCCGACGACCAGCAGGTTGATCAACAGCAGCGCGACCAGCACCAGCGCCCAACCCGGCAATCCGCGTCGCGCTGCAGCGCCGCGCACCGCGAAGATCGCCGGTTGATCCTGGCGCAGCCGCGAGCTCTCGGATTTTCTCAGTGCATCGAGAATGAACGACATGATGCTCGCTCTGTCCGGATCAGTCAGGGACCCGGCTGCGTTGCAGTATTGCACGCCCGGGACCGGCAGGGGCATAGTCCCCGGCATCGTGCCGTCGCCCTGGATGCCGCAGTCACTGGACGATCTGTCGCCGGCTGCGCTCGCGCCGGGTCCGGGTGGCGTGGCGTTCTGGTACACGGCGATCGCCGATTGGACCCCGCTGCGGTCCGACGCCATCGACTGCACTTGCCTCGACGCCGCCGAGACCACTCGCGCCTTGGCCATCAGCACGACCGCCGCCCGCGAGGAATTCGTCGCCTCGCGCAGCCTGCTGCGCCACGTGCTTGGCGCGGTAATCGGCTGCGCGCCGCGCGCGGTCGACCTTGTCCTGGCTGCGCACGGCAAGCCTGTACTGAAGCCGAAGCACGGTGTCCCCAACCTGCATTTCAACCTCAGCCATAGTCGTGGGCACTGGCTGCTCGGTGTATCGCGCATGTTCGCGATCGGCGTCGATATCGAGATGCGCACCATGGTTCCGCAGGCCCTGCGGCTGGCTTCGCGGGTGTTCAGTGCTGCGGAGACCCGGGAACTCGAAACCGCAGTCGCGGCCGGCGAGTCGGCCTGCGACGCCGTCTTCCTCCGCACCTGGACACGCAAGGAAGCCGTGCTCAAGGCAGCGGGCAATGGCTTCAGCTGGCCCGCCCGCGAACTCGAGGTCGGTGCCGCGCCGCCGCCGCAGCGGGTGCCCTTGCAGCAGCGGATGTCGCTACCGGAAGCGTGCGACGCCGCGGCCTTGGTCTGGTCGCTCGAGCTGCCGGTGGTCGGTCATGCGGCGGTCGCACTACTTGGTGCGAATGGCGATCTGCCGCCGGTCGCGGCGAGGTACCACCTCCTGCCATCGCCAACTCAAAGAATTTCCCGATGACCGGCGTGCGGCAGGACGCAGCGTCGAGGCGATCCGCTGCGATCGGCATGGGTCTCCTCGCTCTCGCCCTGCTCGCTCTGGCTGCAGTCGGCGAGTCGCTGCAGGAATCGCTGCAGTGGTCACGCGCCGATATCGCCCGGGGCGAATGGTGGCGCTTGCTGACCGGCCATCTGGTACACCTCGATCTTGACCATGCCGCGCTGAACGTGGCGGCGCTGGTGCTGCTGTGGTGGCTGTTCGGCGACGTCTTGCCGTTCCGCGACCTTGCGTTGATCGTCATCGCCGCCGTGGTGGCGATCGACGCCATGCTCTGGTGGCTGGTGGACATCGACCAGTACCGCGGACTCTCCGGGATGTTGCATGCCTATGCAGCCGCTGCAGTGGTGCGCCGCATCATCGAGCGTCACGATCCGCTTGCCTGGATCATAGGCGTATCCGGTCTGGCCAAGATCCTCTGGGAGAACCTTGCCGGCGCCATGCCCTTGCTGGCGCCGACGATCGTCGTCGTCACCGACGTGCATCTCGCCGGCGTGCTGGTCGGCATGCTCGCCGGTGTGCTGCTGCGGCGCGGCGCCTGATCGTCAGCGCCGCTTGAGCAGGCTCGCCCGTGACAGTGCCGCGCCACCGAACTTGCCGCGAATAGCGTCGAGGGTCGCGTCGAGCCGTTCGTTCTGCACCCGCTCCGCGTTCGCAAACAGATCAGGCTGGGTCTCTTCGATGAAGTCCGAAGTCGAGACGCCGAGCAAGCGGATCCGCGGTCGTCTGGCGGTGGCCAGCCAGACGTCGAGAAGCTGTAATGACTGATCGGCGATGACGCGGGTCTCCGCGCTCGGCGGGGCGAGCGTGAGCTGGCGGCTCAGCGTGCGGAAATCGTGCAGCCGGATCTTGATGCCGACGCAGCGGGCCCGCAGTCCTTTGGCACGCAGGCGCGCCGCGACCTTGTCGGCCAGCGCGCTGAGTTCGGCGCGCATGGCCGACGTATCCTGAAGGTCTTCGCCGAAGGTGCGTTCGTTGCTGACCGACTTGTCATCATGTTCCGGCCAGACCTCGCGGTCGTCGATGCCGGCTGCGCGCTCGCGCCATTCGGCCCAGTGTCTGCCGAACAGCGGCCGTAGCCGTTCCTCGCCAGCGCGTCGCAGATCACCGAGGGTGAGCAGACCGGCGGCGGCGACCTGTTCGCCTTTCTTGCGGCCCAGCCCGGGCAGGCGTTTCACCGGCAGCGGGTCGAGCACGTCGTGGATGCGTGCCGGGTCCACGACCGTGAGTCCGTCGGGCTTCTGCAGGTCGGAGGCGATTTTCGCGATCAGCTTGTTGGCCGCCACGCCGACCGAGGCGGTGAGGCCGGTGGTCGCACGGATCCGTTGCTTGATGTCGGCGGCGATCTTCACGGCTTCGCCCTTCAAGAGTCGACTGTCGGTGACGTCAAGGTAGGCCTCGTCGAGAGAGAGACCCTCGACCAGCGGCGTGAATTCGCGGAACACCGCGAACACTTGCGCAGAGACCTCGGCATAGCGCGCCATGCGCGGCTTCACGCAGACGGCCCCGGGACAGAGTTCGAGCGCGCGGCGCATCGGCATCGCCGAGTGCACGCCGTAGCGCCGCACTTCGTAACTCGCTGCCGCGACCACGCCCCGACCGCCGGTACCGCCGACGATCAGCGGCTTGCCGCGCAGCGACGGATCATCGTGCTGTTCGACCGACGCATAGAACGCGTCCATGTCGACATGCAGGATCGCGCGATCTTCGAACACGTCAGCTGGCAGACGGTTCGCTCGCGCTCAAAGAGTGAGCGCCGCCGCGATGCCGGTGAAGGTGAGCAGCAACGCGGTAATCGTGACGTAGAAAAAGCCGAGTACCAGAAACTTGACCAGGGTGAGGGAGCGCGAGTCGCCGTAGAACACGCGCATGCCGCGGTAGCAGTACCAAAGCAGGTAGCCGATCACCAGCACCCCGATCCAACTGTCGTAGCCGTCGGGAATCGCCGCGTCCAGCAGACCATCCAGAGTCAAGGCGGCGAACATGGCGCTGTGATTGTGGATGAGATACAGCAGGTGTTCGGCATACAGCCGCCGCGGTCGCCAGTAGAAGAGCAGCATGATCGCCGCGAACACCGGCAGCAGCAGCCACATCGCCTTGGGCGCGTTCTGCAGAAAGGCCTTGGCGAGACCGACACCGCCGTCGGCCTTCACCCGGTTGCAGGCGGCGCGCAGCTTCGGCTCGAGTACCGATTGCGCTGGACCGTGGAAACGCAGCTCGCTGCACTCGGTCTGGAAGGATACGGTCGTGTCGCCCGCCAGTTTGCCGCTGCCATCGGCCTGCAGCGCCAGCAGCAGAAAGAAAGCCACGCTGAGCACGATGTACAGGCGGATCGGCGGCAGGTAGCTCGCGCGCCGGCCGGCAAAGAATTCGTGACTCAGGAAGCCGGGCCTCGTGAGCAACAGCCGCAGCGTCTTCCACAGCCGTCCGTCGGCATGGCTCAGGCTCTCGGCGGTTTCGGCGACGAAATGACCGAGAGTCGGCCGATGCGGATCATGCTTCTGGCCGCAGGCCGCGCAATACCGGCCGCCGAGCTCGGCGCCGCAGTTCAGACAATTCACGCGGGCAGTTCGCTCGGTTCCGGCACCTGCAGATTCACCTGCAGACGCGCCTTGCCCTCGGTGCCGAGTTCGTGCGACGCGAAGTCATCGACATGAACGAGTTCCATCACTTTGCGGTCGTACTCGCGCAACCATGCTGTTTCATCGGTCGATAACAGACCGATGCTTTCGGCCTCGGCGATTTGCCCCGGCAGATCGAGTGCGACGATACGGCCGGTTTTGACGCCCTCGACGCGCAGGCGCTTTTCCAGCGCCTCCGCGCGGTCCGCCATTTCCAGCACTTCCTGCAGCAGGCCGAGCGCATTGCCCGGCTCGACGCGGCGGTAGACCGGCGCGCAGAGGCGATCGCGCACTTCGTTGGGAGCGAGGACGAGTCCGGCAAGCTTGCGTCCGAGCCGGTCATCGGGCGCCGAGTACTGCAGCCCGCGCGGGAAGATCAGCAGGCGCATCGCGGCGCCGAGAAAGCGGTTCGGGAAGTTGCGCAGGAAGCCGTGCAACTGCTCCTGAGCCTTGTAGAGGAGGTTGCGGCAAGCCCACTCGATGATCGGCAGGTCCTCGGGCCGGCGTCCCTGGTTCTCGTAGTGTTTGAGCACCATCGAGGCGAGGTACATGCAGGAGAGCACATCACCCAGCCGCGCCGAGAGGTTTTCCTTTTTCTTGAGGTAGCCGCCGAGGCTCAGCATGGCAACATCCACGGCGAACGCGAAGCTCGCCGAGAAGCGCACGATGTGCTGATAGTAGCGGGCTACAGGCCCTTCGACCGGTACTGCGGTAAAGCGCGCGTTGGTGAGCGCCATGATCAGCGAGCGTACCGCGTTGCTCAGCGTGAAGCCGATGTGGCCGAGCAGTGCGCTGTCGAAGTCGCGCACGCCCTGGGCGCGATCCGGATTGCGTGCCGCCTCCATTTCTTTGAGCACGTAGGGATGGCAGCGGATCGCCCCCTGGCCGAAGATGATGAGGCTGCGCGTGAGGATATTCGCGCCCTCGACGGTGATTGCCACCGGCACGACCTGATAGCCGCGACCGAGGTAGTTGCGGGGACCGAGGCAGATGCCCTTGCCGCCATGCACGTCCATGGCGTCGTTGGCGATCTGCCGGCCCATCTCGGTGACGTGATACTTCAGCATGGCCGAGGGGACCGACGGTTTCTCGCCGCCATCGATGGCGCCGGCGGTGACCGAGCGTGCGTCGTCCATGGTGTCGGTGAGGCCCACCATGCGGGCGATCACACTCTCGATGCCTTCGAACTGTCCGATCGGCAGGTTGAACTGGCGGCGGATGCGCGCGTACGCACCAGTGGCGAACACCGCTGCCTTGGCGCCGCCGGTGCCGCTGGAGGGCAGCGAGATGCAGCGGCCGACCGAGAGCTGTTCGACCAGCATGCGCCAGCCCTGGCCGACCATCTTTGGGCCGCCGATGATGAAGTCGAGCGGTACGAATACGTCCTTGCCCTGGATCGGCCCGTTCTGGAACGGCACGTTCAGCGGGAAGTGGCGACGGCCGATGCTGGTGCCAGCCGTGCCGCGCGGGATCAGCGCGCAGGTGATGCCACGGTCGGACTCACCGCCGAGCAGGCGCTCTGGATCGAACAGGCGGAAGGCGAGGCCGATGACGGTCGCCACCGGCGCGAGCGTGATGTAGCGCTTGGAGAAGTTGAGGCGCAGGCCGACGATCTCGCGGCCTTCCCAGAGACCGCGGCAGACCACGCCGGTGTCGGGCAGCGAGGCGGCGTCGGAGCCCGCGCGCGGACCGGTCAGCGCGAAGCAAGGGATGTCCTCGCCGCGCGCGAGTCGCGGCAGGTAGTGGTTCTTCTGCTCTTCGGTGCCGTAATGCTGCAGCAGTTCGCCGGGGCCGAGCGAGTTTGGCACCGCAACCGTGGAGGACACCGTGGCGCTGCGGCTCGACAGCTTGGCGAGCACGCAGGAGTGGGCGTAGGCCGAGAACTCGAGGCCGCCGTACTTCTTCTGGATGATCATCGCGAAGAAGCCCTTGCGCTTGAGGAAGTCCCAGATCTCGGGCGGCATGTCGCCGCGGCGGTGGGTGATGTCGAAGTCGTCGATCATCCGACAGAGTTCTTCGCAGGGACCGTCGAGGAAGGCCTGCTCCTCGGCCGTCAGCTGCGGTGCCTTGGCGCCGAGCAGCTTCGACCAGTCCGGCTTGCCGGTGAAGAGTTCGCCGTCCCACCAAACGGTACCGGCCTCGAGCGCCTCGCGCTCGGTGGACGACATGGCGGGCAGCATGCGCCGGTAGATGCGCATGAACGGTCGCGACACCAGCGCCTGGCGCAGCGGCACCACATTGAGCAGCAGCAGCGCGGCGAACAGCAGCCAAAGAAATCCTTTCCACAACCCGGCCGGTTCGCCGATCGCCGAGTAGGCCGTCAGGAGCACGCCGAAGGTGGCGGTGTAGGCGAGCAGGCTCAACCGCTTGTAGGCGAGGTAGAGCAGTGCGGCGACGAAGAGGATGGCGATGACGCCGCCCTTGAGCGTCAGGGCCCAGCCGGCCAGGCCGAGCAGGATGAGGGCTGCGAGTAGATGGGTCATGGCGACAGCCTAATGGATGGCCACGCCATTGAAAAACGGTATCCCGAAACGGCGGAGGGGGCCTTGCGGCCCCCTCCTGAGCGAATGCTGCGGTGCGCCCCGCGAGGGCTTCAGCCGAGCAGGTCCTTGACGCCGTCGCGCTCCTCCAGCAGTTCCTGGTGGGTCGCGTCCATGCGCTTGCGGCTGAACTCGTCGATCGCCAGTCCCTGCACGATCTCGTAGTGGCCACCCCGGCACACCACGGGGTAGGAGTAGATGACCCCCTCCGGGATGCCGTAGCTGCCGTCGGACGGGATGCCCATGGACAGCCAGTCGCCCTGCGGCGAGCCGCGGAACCAGTCGCGGATGTGGTCGATCGCCGCCGAGGCCGCCGAGGCCGCCGACGATGCGCCGCGCGCCTTGATGATGGCGGCGCCGCGCTGCTGCACGGTGGGGATGAAGGTCTTCTCGGTCCACTCCGCATCGACCAGCGAGCGCGCCGGCTGGCCCTTCACGAAGCAGTGGTTGATGTCCGGATACTGCGTCGCCGAGTGGTTGCCCCAGATGATCATCTTCTGGATGTCGTTGACGTGGGCGCCGGTCTTCTCAGCGAGCTGCGACAGCGCGCGGTTGTGGTCGAGACGCGTCATGGCCGTGAAGCTCTGCGGCTTCAGTGACGGCGCATTCTTCATCGCGATGAGTGCATTGGTATTGGCCGGGTTGCCCACCACCAGCACGCGCACGTCGCGCGACGCGACCTCGTTCAGGGCCTTGCCCTGGGCCGAGAAGATCTGCGCGTTGGCGAGCAGCAGGTCCTTGCGCTCCATCCCCGGACCGCGCGGGCGCGCGCCCACCAGCAGGCCTGCGTGGCAATCCTTGAAAGCGATCCGTGCATCGTCCGTGGCCACGACCTTGTTGAGGGTCGGAAACGCACAGTCGTTGAGCTCCATTACCACGCCCTGCAGCGTGGGCAGTGCTGGCGTGATTTCGAGCAGGTGCAGGTTCACGGGCTGGTCGGCACCGAGCATGGCGCCGGAGGCGACGCGGAAGGCGAGGGCGTAGCCAATCTGGCCGGCGGCGCCGGTGATCGCGACGTTCAGGGGCTGCTTCATCCGGGGAGTACTCCGAGGTTCTGGGCGGAATTTTCGCGCGCGGATTCTACGTGATCCCCCAACCCCTTGACTCCGTTCTGGTGTTGTAGTTATATATAACAGTAGATTGTTTTCACAGGAGACAGTAACGTGACCACATGCCCCGTAAATCGCCACTCGCCGGATTCCGCTTCCACCCTGACCGCCGCCGTGGCGGCGCTGGGTCTGACCCTGCTCTTCTTCTGGGGACTCGCCGTGTCCTCGGAGCAGCTGCAGGCGCCGCGCCCCGCGCCGGCGGCGAGTGCGATCCTCTGACTACCCGGCCTGGCGACCTGCCCGCGGAGGGCTGAACAGCATGGACCAACAGTGGACCGACAACGCCCCGATCTATCGTCAGCTGCGCGATCGGGTCGTGGCGATGATCCTCGAAGGCGTGCTGAAGGAGGGCGATCCGCTGCCTTCCGTGCGCAACGTCGCCGCCGAATTCCGCATCAACCCGCTCACCGTGCTGAAGGCCTACCAGGAACTCGCCGACGAGAATCTGGTGGAAAAACGCCGCGGTCGCGGGATGTTCGTGAATTCGGGTGCGCGCGCCGCGCTGCTGAAGGACGAGCGCAGCCGCTTCCTCAGCGATGAATGGCCGCGCACCCGTGCCACCATCGAGCGCCTCGGCTTCACCGTCGAAGAGCTGCTCGCCAGAACGGAGTCAAAGAAATGACTACCCCGGTGATTGCCGCAAACAACCTGCGCAAGACATATGGCAAGGGCGTCACCGCCCTCGACGGCATCAGTTTCTCGGTCGGCGCCGGCCGCATCGTCGGACTGATGGGTCCGAACGGCGCTGGCAAGACCACGGCGCTCAAGGCCATCCTCGGCCTCACGCCCTTCGAGGGCGAGCTCACCGTGCTCGGTCGCGACCCGCGCGGCGAGCGCGACGCGCTGATGCAGGACGTCTGCTTCATCGCCGATGTCGCCGTGCTGCCCAAGTGGCTGCGGGTTGGCGATGCCCTCGAATACGTACGCGGCGTCCATCCGCGCTTTGATGGCGCGCGTGCCGAGGCCGTGCTGGCGAAGACCGAGATCCGCATGCGCAGCCGGGTCGGCGAATTGTCCAAGGGAATGATCACGCAATTGCATCTCGCGCTGATCATGGCCATCGACGCGCGCCTGCTGGTGCTCGATGAACCGACGCTGGGTCTCGACCTGCTTTATCGCCGATCCTTTTACGAGATGTTGCTCAACGACTACTTCGACCACGAGCGCACCATCCTCGTCACCACCCATCAGGTCGAGGAGGTCGAGCACCTGCTGACCGACGTGCTGCTGATCAACCACGGCCGCATCGTGCTCGACTCGCCGATCGAGGCGCTGCCCGAGCGTTACGCGCAACTCATCGCCAGCGGCGAGCAGGCCGCGACGGCTCGCAGCCTCGGGCCGATCCACGAACGCGAGGTGTTCGGCCGTACGGTGTTCGTCTTCGAAGGGCGCGACCCGGCCGAACTGCAGGGCCTCGGCGAGCTGCGCACGCCCTCGGTCGCTGACCTGTTCGTCGCTAAGATGTCCGGGAGGTCGTCATGAAATCCTCTATATTTCTCACGCTCGTCAAGCGCGAAACCTGGGAACACCGCAGCCTCGTCTGGGGACCGCTGGTTACCGCTGCGCTGATCGTAGCCTCCGCGCTGTTCAGCACCACCCTTTCCCGCAACATCGGCGCCAGCGTCAACATCGACATCAACGGCGAGGGCGTCGACTTCTTCCAGCGGCTCGCTCTGGACACCGACGCGCAGGCCGGCCTGTTTGCGATCTGGATGGGCTCGCTGATGTTGCCGGTGCTGCTCGTCGGTTTCGTCGTCGTCTCCTTCTACCTGCTCGATGCGCTGTACGCCGAGCGCAAGGACCGCAGCATCCTGTTCTGGAAGTCGATGCCCGTGTCCGACGGTGCGACCGTGCTCTCCAAGGTGTTTACTGCGCTCATCGCCATGCCGCTCTGGGTATGGCTGCTGTCGCTGGTGGCGGGTCTCGCGGTATTCGCGGCCGTGTCGCTGAAGGTCGCCGGTACGACTTTCGCGCCGCTCGGCAACTTCCATCTGCTCACCTGGGTCGTGCTGCAACTGACCCTGCTGCAGAACCTGCTGATTGCCTCGCTCTGGTACGCGCCGATCGCCGCCTGGCTGCTGCTGGTGTCGGCGTGGTCGAAGCGATCGCCGATCATCTGGGCAGTCCTGCCGCCCGCGCTGCTGGCGCTCGCCGAACAGATCGTCTTCGACACCGGTTACGTCGCCCGCCTGATCGGTCATCGCCTCAGCGGCTATTTCGAGGCCATCGCCGCCAGCGTCAGTGTTGCCGACGATGCACCGGCCGAACAGGTGCTGGATTCGATCCGCGGTGCCTACGAGAGCATGAGTGCCGCACCGCTGCTCGCCGACCCTGGCCTCTACGCGGGACTTGTGGTGGCGGCACTGCTGCTCTTGGCCGCGGTTCGCCTGCGGCGCTGGCGCGACGACACCTGAACGGCAACTATCTGATCGATGCTGTCTATCGAAAACATCTGATCTTCCAACTGGCACGCGAAGCTCCGGAGCGGCAGAATCAACCACCAATGATTTCCTCTGCGGAGATGCTCCATGCACAAGACGCGTAATGACCTTCCAGCCAAGACCCGCAAGCGGGTGGTCGAGCTGCTCAACGCGCGCTTGGTCGATGCCATAGACCTCTCGCTGCAGGCAAAGCAGGCCCACTGGAACGTCAAAGGCCCAAACTTCATCGCGCTGCACGAGCTTTTCGACAAGCTGGCCGATCATGCGGAAAGTCACGTCGATGCCCTCGCCGAGCGGATCACCGCGCTTGGCGGCACGGCCGTCGGTACGGTGCGTGCAGTCGCCGCCGGCAGCTTGCTCAAGCCATACCCTGAAAATATCTCCGCGGGGATGCAGCACCTTCAGGCACTCGCTGACGCCCTCGCAACTGCCGCGAAAGCCAACCGTGAGGCCATTGAGATCGCCGACGATCTCGACGACGAGGTCACCGCGGATCTTTTCAATGAAATCACTGCGGCCCTCGACAAGGATCTGTGGTTCATCGAGGCCCACCTGCAGGCGACGAGCTGACGCACTGCGCTGGACGGTCCCCTGTTCAGGCAGTCGGGATGATGCGGAGCCGGAGACGATGGCCGCTCTGCCGGGAGCCGCTGTAGACTGTCGCCGAGTTCATACGAAAGGTATTCCGCCATGTCCGCACCCGTGATCGCCAGCAAGAACCCCATCCCCGTCGACGTCGAGGCGGGCAAGACCTATTGGTGGTGCAGCTGCGGCAAGTCCGCCAAGCAGCCGTTCTGCGACGGCTCGCACAAGGGCACGGAGTTCACTCCGCAGAAGTACGAGGCGGACAAGACCGGCAAGGTCTGGTTCTGCGGCTGCAAGCACAGCGCCAAGCCGCCGCTCTGCGACGGATCGCACAAGAACCTCGGCTGATGTCTTTCCGGGAGGCACGGCGCGATGCGGCGCTGCGCCTGTCCCTGGAGGGCGCGTGGACGGCGCGCCGCGTCGGTGAACTCGAGCCCGCTCTGCTCGGCCTGCAGTGGTCTGGCCTGCAGCAACTCGAGATCGATTGCTCCGCGGCAGAGCGGATCGATCTTTCCGGCGCCTGGCTGATCCATGATCTTTGCGTGCGGGCGGCCGCGGCGGGCGTTGCCGTGAGTTTTGCCGGCGAGGCGCCGGCGACGGTTCGTCTCGTCGAGCAGACGCTCGCCTCCGATGCCGGTCCGGCTTTCGCGCGCCTCGAGCGGCACCTGCAACCGGTCACCGCCCTTGGCCGCAGCGTCATCGACCGCTGGCATGCGACGCTCGCCGGCCTCGCCTTCATCGGCGAGGCAGCATGGCGCTTTGCGCGGGGCTTCCTCGACCCACGGGTTTGGCGCCCGATCTCGATCGCGCGCCATGTCTACGAGACCGGTGTGCACGCCATACCGATCGTCGCGCTGATCGCCTTCCTGATCAGCGTGATCATCGCCTACATGGGCGCGCAGCAGCTACAGAAGTTCGGCGCCGACATCTTCGTGGTCGATCTGGTCACGGTTGGCGTGCTGCGTGAGCTCGGCGTGCTGCTTACGGCAATCATCGTTGCAGGCCGTTCCGGCAGCGCCTTTGCCGCGGAGATTGGCGCGATGCGCCTGAATCAGGAGATCGACGCCCTCAAAGCGACCGGCGTCGAGCCGATCGAGGTGCTGATCCTGCCGCGCTGGATCGGTCTCGTCGTCGCCTTGCCGCTGCTCACGGTGATCGCCGATGCCGTCGGTATCGCCGGCGGTGCGCTGCTCTGCCATACGCTGCTCGACATGCCACTGGTGCAGTACTTTCAGCGGGTGGAGGAGTCGATCGCCGATTTCACGTTCTGGGCCGGCATCGTCAAGGCGCCGGTGTTCGCGCTGCTGATCGCCGCCTCGGGGACTTACCGCGGCTTGCAGGTACGCGGCTCCTCGCGCGAACTCGGTCGGCTGACCACGGTTGCCGTGGTGCAGTCGATCTTCCTCGTCATCCTCGCCGATGCGCTGTTTGCCGTGCTGTTCATGGAGATGGGCATATGAGTGCGTCGCCGCTCATCGAAGCGCGCGGCATCGTCAATCGCTTCGGTACACAAACCGTCCATGACGACCTCGACCTCGAGGTCCTGACCGGCGAAATCTTCGGCATCGTCGGCGGTTCCGGCTCGGGCAAGAGCGTGCTGCTCAACACCATACTCGGGTTGCGACGGCCGCAGGCCGGCGTGGTGCGCATCCAGGGCACCGACATCACCCGGCTCGACGACGCCGAACTGCGCGAACTCAAGACCGTGTACGGGGTGACCTTCCAGGCGGGTGCGCTGTTCAGCTCGCTGACCGTGCTGCAGAACGTGCAGTTGCCGATGCTCGAGCACCTGCAGCTGAGTCCGCGGGCACTCGAGGAACTCGCGCTGCTCAAGGTCCGCCTCGTCGGCTTGCCGCTCGAGGCGGCGTACAAGTATCCCGCCCAGCTTTCGGGCGGCATGGTCAAGCGCGCGGCTCTGGCACGCGCTTTGGCGCTCGACCCGCTGCTGCTCTTTCTCGACGAACCGACTTCCGGCCTCGATCCGATTGGTGCCGCGGCTTTCGACGAACTGCTGGTCGGTCTGCAGCGCGAACTCGCGCTCACGGTCGTCATGATCACCCATGATCTGGACAGCATTTTCCGAACCTGCAATCGTGTCGGCGTGATCGTCGATCGAAAAATGGTGTCCGGGGATCTGGCAGCGATCGCGGCGCATCCGCATCCCTGGATCCAGTCCTATTTCCACGGCGATCGTGCGCGACGCTTCGGAGTTACCCATGGAGCGTGAGGCGAACTATGCCGCCGTTGGCGGTTTCGTTTTGCTGGTGCTGGCCATGGCGGTGGCATTTGTCTACTGGTACTCGGACGCCCGCGAGGCGCGCTCCTACCAGCGGCACGAAATCTACTTCGAAGGCTCCGTCTCGGGTCTCAGCGTCGGCAGCACCGTGCGTTACCTCGGCGTCGATGTTGGCCGGGTGGTCGCGCTCAACATCGACCGCCGTTCGGCCGAGCGCGTGCAGGTCATCGTCGACATCGATTCCGCTGCGCCGGTGTCGGCAAAGACCGTCGCCGAGCTGTCGCTGCTCGGCGTGACCGGTCTGCTCTATGTCGACCTGCTTGGCGACGCCGGCAGCAAGCGGCTGGTGCCGCTCGTGCAAAGCGAACGCTACCCCGTGATCCGTTCGGTCCGCTCCGGGTTCGACGTGATCATTTCCGGGGTTCCCGAGGTGATGGGTCGTATCTCCGAGGTGGCGCAGCGGGCGAGCCGCCTGCTCTCCGATGACAACCTCGACGCGTTGTCGCGAACCGTGGCCAGCATCGATCGCGCGAGCCGCGACCTGCCGGCTACCATGAAGGAGGTCGACTCGCTGGTGCGCGAACTGCGCACGATCTCGCGCGACTTCTCGCAGATGACCCAGGCCTTGCATGCCGCCACGGTCGAGACCACACCCGCCATCCGCAAGGCCGTCGATCGCATCGGCGTGGTGGCCGACAATCTTGCCAGCACCAGTGCCCGACTCGACGAACTGGTGCGGGACAATGCGGCGAGCATCAATGATTTCAGCCAGCATGGCCTGCCCGAGGTCGAGCGGCTGATGCGCGAGGGCAGTGCCGCCGCCGCCGAACTCGAATCGCTCGGTCGTTCGCTGCGTGAGGAACCGTCACGAATCATCTACTCGCCGCCGCCGCGGGGTATCGAGGTACCACGATGAATCGAGAGCAACGCGCGGGATGGAATTGCGGTCAGCTGACCCGAGGTACGCTGCTGCTCTGCCTGGCGGCCAGCCTCGCCGGCTGTGGTGGCTTGTTCACGGACCGCAGCCCTGCGGCGGTGACCTATGTGCTGCGGCCGACGTTCGTTGCCACCCCGGCGCGCACCGAGGCCGCAACACCCGTACTGCAACTCGCCACGGTGGCGGCGGCACCGGGATATGCGACGGCGGATCTGCTCGTGACGCGGCCCGATCGCCGCCTCGATGTGTTCGCTGCGAGCCGCTGGCCGGACGAGCTGCCGCGCGTGGTCGCTGAACTCGCGCTCGCCGCCCTGCGCGGCGCGGCGGGTCTTGAGGCCCACGACGCCGCCGCGCCGGTGGCCGCCACCCACATGCTGCGGCTGACGGTGCGGCGCTTCGATGCGGAATATCGGCTCGAGGGGTCGCCGCCAACGGTGCGGGTGGTCATCGACGCCGTGGTCCTGCGCCGAAGTGACCGGCGGGTGCTCGGCAGCTTCACGACCGACTCGGCGGTGCCGACTGCCGAAAATCGGCTGTCGGTGATCGTCGAGGCGTTTGAGCGGGCAGCCGCCGAGGCCTTGACAACGACCGCCCTGCGGACAGATGAGATCATCAAATCGTCCGCGGCGCGTCACGGAACGGCAACAGCCGGACCCTAAACTGGTTGCGAGTTTTCCGGTTACGGGCTGTCCTTCCCTCCCCGTCCAGTATTTGTACAGAACAAATGCTTGACAACGCCAAGTCAACCGGTAAACTTTCGCTCGTCAACCGTCCCTTCTGACGAGTGACCCCCGTTCGGGCGGATCGCAAGATCCGCCCTTTTCTTTTCGGGGTACCTGAACGGTAACCGCCGGATCACCTCAGGACCCTTCAAGCCTCGCGCCGAGCTCCAGCCAGCGGTCCTCGAGGTCGGCAATGCGTCGCAGCAGCGCCGCATGGGTCTGCGGCAAGGTCTTCACGGCCGGGTCGGCCGAGGCATAGAACGCCGGATCCGCCAGCCGGGTTTCGAGGGCAGTGCGTTCCCGCCCGAGCGATTCCAGATCCCGCTCTACCTGCCGCAGCTCATTGCGCAGCGGCGCCAAGCCCTGCCGCGCCTCCGCCTCCTGTCGACGTCGTTCGCGGCGAGCGCCCGCGGTCGCGCTGCCTGCCGCCCCGGAGGTCTCGGCTGCGCCGGCTGCTGCGGCGCTCGCCGTGACGGCGTCCCCTTTGTGAACCTGACGCGACTGGCGGGAGAGCCACTCCGCGTAGTCACCGAGGTCACCGTCGAAAGCACTGACGCGGCCCTGACCGACCAGTATGAATTCGTCGCAGACGCTGCCGAGCAGGCCGCGATCATGCGATACCAGCACCACCGCACCCGGGAATTCCTGCAAGGCCAGCAGCAGCGCGTCGCGCGCGTCCATGTCGAGGTGATTGGTCGGTTCGTCGAGCAGCAGCAGGTTGGGTCTGCGGGCGACGAGGATGGCGAGCGACACCCGTGCCTTCTCGCCGCCCGAGAACGTCTCGAGCGGCTCAAACACCCGTTCACCGCTGAAGCCGAACCGTCCGAGGTGATCGCGCTTCTGCTGCTCGCTCCATGCAGCCGCTTCGGCACCCCCGCGTCGTCCGAGTTCGAGCAGCGCGCTGCTGCGGGCGTCGAGCTGGTCGACTTCCAGTTGCGCGAAGAAACCGCACTCGAGGTCCGGCGAGACCGTGCGGGTTCCGCCCAGCGGCTGCAGGTCACCGGCGATGGTCTTGATCAGCGTCGACTTGCCGGCACCGTTGCGACCGAGGACGCCCAGGCGTGCGCCCGGCGCGATCGACAGGCGGACCGCGTCGATGATGATTCGGGCGGACTCCGCCGTCCCGTAGCCGGCCCGCAGGCCCTCGAGCGTCACCAGCGGCGCCGGCAGCTTCCGTGGCGCCGCGAATTGCCAGACCTGGCTGCTTTCCGCGCGCTGGTTGACGATCGCCGGCAGGCGTTCCAGCCACTTGATTCGACTCTGCGCCTGTCGCGCCTTGCTGGCTTTGGCGCGAAAGCGATCGATGAAACTGCGTACGTGCTCGGCTTCGCGCCGCAGCTTTTCGTTGGCCGCCGCCTGTTGCGCCGCCCGGGCTGCACGCTGCGTTTCGAAGCTGCTGAAGTTGCCGGCGTAGCTGTCGATGCGCTGTGCGCCGATGTGCAACACGCGATTGACCACCGCATCAAGGAAATCGCGGTCGTGTGACACCACCAGCAGTGTGCCCGGAAACGCCCGCAGCCAGTCCTCCAGCCAGAGCACGGCGTCGAGATCGAGGTGATTGGTGGGCTCATCGAGCAGCAGTACGTCGGCCGGGCACATCAGCGCCCGGGCGAGGTTGGCGCGCATGCGCAAGCCACCCGAGAACGCGGCGATCGGCCGGTCGATGTCGCCGGGGTCGAAGCCAAGGCCATCCAGCAGTGACGCTGCACGGGTCCGCGCGGTGTAGCCACCCCGTGCCTCGAGTTCACCCAGCCAATGCGCCTGCGCGAGACCGTCGCCGCGGGCTTCGGCAGCCGCGAGTTCCCGCTCGCAGTGGCGCAGCGCATCGTCGCCGTCGATGACGTGTTCGATCACTGCGCGCTGCGAATGCGGCAGTTCCTGCGCCACCGAGGCGACGGCGAGATTCGGTGGAAAGTCGAATTCGCCGCGGTCCGGCGCCAGGCCGCCCTGCAGCAGCGCGAGCAGCGACGATTTACCGCAGCCGTTGCGACCGACGATGCCGACCTTCTCGCCGCGCAGGATGCTCAGCGTGGCGCTCTCGATGAGCACTTCGGGGCCGCGTCGCAGCCGCAGGTCGCGCAGGTGGATCACGCGCGCGATTCTACGTGTATGCTCGCCGCCCATGCGGATCGAGGTGTTCTCGGATGTCATCTGCCCGTGGTGCTACGTCGGGCATGCGCGTCTGCAGCAGGCGCTCGCTGCGCGCAGCGAGCGTGCGCCCGAGGTGCTCTGGCTGCCGTTCGAACTGAATCCGGCGATGCCGGTCGAGGGCCGCAACCGCCGCGAGTACCTCATGGAACGTTTCGGTCGGCCCGACCCCTTCGCCGATGGCCAGCGACAGCTGCTGGCGATCGGTGCCGAGCTGGGCATCGACTTCCAATTCGACGCCATCGAGCGCGCACCCAACACGCGTCGCGCGCATGCGCTGGCTGCGGCGGCACTGCGGCGCTCTGCATCGACGCAGGCCGAGGTCATCCGCCGTCTGTTCGCCGCCTATTTCACCGAGGGTCGCGATGTCGGTGATCCGGCGGTGCTTGCCGACATCGGTGTGGCAGCCGGCATGACGCCGGCCGCTGCTGCCGCTGCCCTTGATGACCCCGTGTTGCATGCGCAGATCCGCTCGCTGGAGGATCTCGCGCAGCGCTCGCGGATCACCGGCGTCCCCACCTTCGTCTTTGATCGCCGCCAAGGCTTCTCGGGCGCGCAGCCGCTGCCGGTGTTCCTGCAGGCGATCGACGCCGCCGATGCCGCCGCTCGATGAATTCGCGCTGACCGGACGGCGACGCGAGCATGTCATCGACAGCGCGGCCGTGGGCTGCACGCTGCAGCCGTCGGCGCTGCAGGCATTCATCGCGATGCAGCGCGCAGCCAGCGAGTCGGGCATCGGTCTTGCCGCAGCATCGTCGTTTCGCGACTTCGACCGGCAGCTCATCATCTGGAATGCCAAGTACCGCGGCGAGCGGCCGCTGTTCGATCGCCATGGCCACCGTTGCGAGGCATCGCAGCTCAGCGATGAGGAACGCATCGAGGCGATCCTCGCCTGGTCGGCTCTGCCCGGTGCGAGCAGGCATCACTGGGGAACCGACCTCGATGTCTTTGATGCCGCAGCGCTGACGGCTGGCGCGACCCTGCAGTTGGTGCCCGAGGAGTATGCCGACGGCGGTCCGTTCGCAAGGCTTTCGGCCTGGCTCGAGACGCATATGCATCGCTTCGGCTTCTACCGTCCGTACGTGGCGTCGGGCTGTGGGGTGAGTCCGGAGCCTTGGCATCTCAGTTATGTGCCGCTGGCCGCGGTCTGCCTGCGCCAACTCACACCCGGGCTGCTGCGTGGCGCGCTGGTCGAGGCGCCCTTGGCGGGCCGCGAAACGGTGCTCGCACGCCTCGATGAGCTGCATGAGCGCTTCGTGCTCGGCGTGGCGCCGCCGCCGGCTTCACTCGTGGACGAACTCGGCGATCACGGGCGTATGGTCTGAGGGCCGCTCCGCACGCCGCGGTTCACGGTCGATGCGGCAAGCCAAGCAGCGCTCGGCGAGCCCCGCGGTAGCGAGGATCAGGTCGATCCGCAGCCCGTGGTTGCGGCGAAAGGCCGCCGCGCGGTAATCCCACCAGCTGTAGGATTTTTCGGGCTGTTCGAACTTGCGGAAGACGTCGGTGAGACCACAGTCGAGCAGCCGTCGATACGCGGCGCGTTCCGGCGGGCTCACATGCACGCTGCCTTCCCAGGCCACCGGGTCGTGTACGTCGCGATCCTCTGGTGCGATGTTGAAGTCGCCAAGCACAATGACATCGCGGCCCGGCAGCAGCGAGTCGCGCAGCCACTGCTCGAGCGCATCGAGCCAGCGCAGTTTGTAGGCGTATTTTTCCGAACCTGGCTCCTGGCCGTTGGGCACGTAAAGGTCGAGCACCACGAGCTTGCCGATTTCGACGGCGAGCACGCGCCGCTGCTCGTCGGTGAAGCCGGGAATGTCGGTGGCCAGCACCCGCGGCGGCTGCCGCGCGAGGACGGCGACGCCGTTGTAGGTGCGTTGGCCGCTGTAGACCGACTGATATCCCAGCGCCGCAATGTCGGCGGCAGGGAAGTCTGTATCCGGCAACTTCGTTTCCTGCAGGGCGACGATGTCGGGCTGGTTGGCTGCCAGCCACTCGGCCAGCTGCGGCAGCCGCACGCGCAGTGAGTTCACGTTCCAGGTGGCAATCGTTGTCTTGGGCATCGTCGGCAGCCTCGTTGCGCGAGGTCGCCTAGGTTAATGCAGTCCGCGGCAGGCTGCCCCGCTGTCGCGGTAGGATTCGCGGATGACGAACCGAACTTATGACCTAGTGGTGATTGGTGGCGGCAGCGGTGGCCTTGCCTGCGCGCAGCGTGCCGTGGAGTACGGGGCCAAGGTGGCGCTGGTCGAGTCGGCGCGTCTCGGCGGCACTTGCGTCAACGTCGGCTGCGTACCGAAGAAAGTGATGTGGAATGCGGCGCAGATTGCCCATGCTGCCCATGATGCCGCGCACTACGGCTTCGATCTCGCGCTCGCGGGCCACGACTGGCGGGTGCTGCGCGAGGCGCGCGACGCCTACGTCCAGCGCCTCAACGGCATCTACGAGCGTAATCTCGCCAATCGCAAGGTGGAACTGCTGCGCGGCCACGGCCGGTTCGTCGGCGTTGGCGAAGTACGCGTCGGCGATACCACGCTGGAAGCGCCGCACGTGGTGATCGCCACCGGCGGTCGGCCCACCGTGCCGCCGATCCCCGGGGCGCAGTTCGGCATCACCTCGGATGGTTTCTTCTCGCTCGAATCGCGGCCGTCGCGGGTCGCTATCGTTGGCAGCGGCTACATCGCCGTCGAACTCGCCGGCGTGTTCGCCGCGCTCGGCAGCCGCGTTTCGCTCGTCATCCGCCGCGAGCGAGTGCTGCGGCACTTCGATGCCATGCTCGGCGACGGCCTGATGAAGATCATGCGCGACGACGGCATCGACCTCGTCACCCACGCGGTGCCGCGGGCACTTGAGCGCGATGCGGATGGCAGCCTGCGGCTGCTGACCGACGATGGCCGCGTCGCCGGCCCATTCGATTGCGTGGTCTGGGCGATCGGCCGCGAGCCGCTGATCGACGACCTCGGGCTCGATCGCGCCGGGGTCCGGCTCGACGACTCCGGCCACATCGCCGTTGATCCGCTGCAGCAGACCAATGTCGGCGGCATCTACGCGATTGGCGATGTCACCGGTCGCGCGCTGCTCACCCCGGTCGCGATCGCCGCCGGACGCAGACTGGCCGATCGTGTGTTCGGCGGCATGGCTGATCGGCGTCTCGACTACTCCGGCATTCCGACGGTCGTATTCAGCCATCCGCCGATCGGCACGGTAGGCCTGAGCGAGGCGGAGGCTCGCGATCGCTACGGCGCTGCGGCGATCAAGATCTACACCTCGGGTTTCGTGCCCATGTACCACGCGCTGACACCGCGCAAGCCGCGCGCGGAAATGAAGCTGATCACCGTCGGTGCAGAGCAGCGCATCGTCGGCTGTCATGTGATCGGCGCAGGCGCGGACGAGATGCTGCAGGGGTTTGCGGTCGCGCTGAAGATGGGTGCGACCAAGCGCGACTTCGACGATACCGTCGCCATCCATCCGACCAGCGCCGAAGAATTCGTCACCATGCGCTGAAGTCGGCGTGCGCGCCGCTGCGACGGCTTGTCCGCAAGGTACACGCTGCAGCGCCGGCGGGTTGACTTCGCCGTGCCCGGCCACCGAAATCGGCGTATGAAAAGAGCGGAGACTTTGGCGGTGTCTGCACGGCGACGCCGATCCGGCGGCCGGCTCGCCGTCCTCGGCCTGGCCTGTCTGCTCGGCCTCGTCGCCTGTGACCGCGGGCCGGCGCCCATGCCGCCGGAAACGCTGCAGATCCGCATCAATCTGCTCTGCACCACCTGCGACGACTTCCTGCGCTGTACGCGAACGGCCGACGCCGACAGCGAGCGTTACCTGCTCTATCGTCTGCGCGAGAAGTCCTTCTGGGCGCAGATCGCGACGATCTGGGATTACCTCGTGCAATGGCTGCACCGCAAGACCGCCGATACCCGTCCGCTCACCATCTATGAAAACAGCGATGGCATACGGCGGGTGGTGCTGGCCGAAGGACGTGCGCGTGTCGATGCCGTGAGTGGTCTTATCGCCCTGCCGGATGCGAGTATCGACATGCGCAACGGCGACTGGCGTGACCGGACCGGCGAGTTGCAGGGTCGTTGCAGCACGCTGAAACGTCGCGAGGGCTATGCCTGGGTTCGCGGCCTGCTCGGCCGCGAATTGCCGAAAGCGGGTCCGCCGTGAGTTCCAAGCGACGACTCGGCGGCGGGCGAATGGCCCTGCTGGCGCTGCGCTACCTGCTGGCGGCATTCTTCCTCAGTGCCGCGGTCAACAAATGGAAGCAGCAGTACATCAGCAGCGATCGCCTCGCCCGCATCTTCGCTGAACGGCTCGAGGAGATCGATCCGGAAACCTTTGGGGCCTGGTTCATCGAGCACATCGGTTTGCCGCACTATGAGCCGCTCGCCTGGATGGTCTGCTGGGGCGAGACCCTAATCGGCCTCGGCCTGCTGTTCGGCCTCATGACGCGCGGTGCTGCTGCCGGGGCGATGCTGATGATGTTTTCTTTTGCCATCGGCGGTTACTATGACGCGTCGCTGATTGCGCTGGGTCTCATGTTCCTGCCCTTCGTGGTTCTGCCGACCGGTCAATGGCACGGCCTCGACGCCAGGATGCACGCGCGTTACCCCGGCTCCTGGCTGTTCCGCTGATTGGCGACCATCACCCACGCACCGTCAGGAGCCCTGTCATGAGTGACGCATCCGGCCAGACGTTCGGGCCCGTCCGCTTGATGCCGGGCGTCACGCGCGGACATGTCGCGGCCTATCTTTGGGCGGCGTTCGTCAGCATCGGTGTTTTCACCTACGCCACGGCCCTGCAGCCCTACCTGCTCGAAGTGAACATCGGCGTGCCGCTCGCACAGCGCGGCGCCGTATCGGGCGATCTGCAGTTCTGGCAGGAAATCCTCACGCTGCTCTGCGTCGGCTTGTTCGGAGCCTGGTCGGACCGGGTCGGCCGGCGGATCGTCTACATCAGCGGATTTCTGGTAACGGCGCTCGCCTACGCGGCCTATCCGTTCGCCGACGATATCGGCCAGTTGCTCATCTACCGGATCATCTACGCGGTGGGCGTCGCCGCGCTCGGCGGCATGCTGGCCACGGTGCTCGCCGACTATCCGGTCGATGCCGACCGCGGCAAGCTCACCGGAATCTCGTTCTTCCTCAACGCCGTCGGCGCGCTGATTTTCTTTGCCGTGCTGACGCGTCTGCCCGAGCTGTATCAGGGTTTCGGCGCTACTGAGACCTGGGCGGGACGATTCGCCTATCTCACCATCGCCGCAATCTGCGTGGTGAGCGCGCTCATCATGCTCGGCCTCAAGCCGGGCCGTCCCGACCATGTCAGCGAGCGGTTGCCGCTGCGTACCCTGCTTGCGCAGGGGCTCGCGGCGGGCCGTCGGCCGCGTATCGCGCTGGCCTATGCGGCGTCCTTTGCCGCCCGCGCGGATCTCGTGATCGTCGCCCTGTTCCTCTCGCTCTGGGTACAGACTGCGGCGATCGCCGACGGTGCCACCGCCGCGGAGGCATCCTCGCGACAGGGTGCACTGTTCGGCATCGTGCAGGGCTGCGCCATGCTTTGGGCGCCCGTGTTCGGCTGGATGGCAGACAAGATCGACCGCGTCACGCTGGTCATTATCGCCACGGTGCTATCGATCATCGGGTACGGCTGGATGGGCTTTACACCGGATCCGGCCATCGGCGGCGCAGCCTTCGGTGCCGCCGCGATGCTCGGCGTCGG
This sequence comes from uncultured Acidibacter sp., assembly GCA_964541625.1. Lineage (GTDB taxonomy): Bacteria > Pseudomonadota > Gammaproteobacteria > Steroidobacterales > Steroidobacteraceae > UBA964. The sequence continues at coordinate 23,795 of CAZIRD010000010.1, read as the reverse complement.
TCAGGCGAGTGGCATCCTCGCCTCGCAGGTGCTGATCGCCCAAGAGGCGCCGGGCGCGATCCGCGGTGCCGTCATCGGCATGGTGGGTTTCTTTGGTGCGCTCGGCATCCTCGCTATCTCCAAGATCGGCGGCTTCGCCTTCGACGCCTGGCGACCGGGTTCGCCGTTCATCATCATGGCCGCTGCCAATGTGCTGCTGCTTGGCTACGCCGTGTGGGTACGCAGCCGATGAGGCGCGCGCTGATCGCCAGCCTGCTTGCGCTGGTCATGCCCGTGGCGCTGCCGGCGATGCCATCTGCGGCGACTCCGGCTGTGGCAACACCGGCATCAGCAGCACCGGCATCAGCAGCACCCGCGGCGGCAACCGGCAATGCGTCCGCGACCCGTGTCGCTCGCGGCAGTTATCGCAACGAAACCATCGCCGGCGGTGAGCGTCGGGGCGGCGAGTCCTTCGAACTGGTGGTGCATCCGGATGGTTCGCGCACCTTGTCCATTTCCAGCGATCTCAGCAGCCGCGGTGCGTGGTTCACCGTGGTGCTGCGGGTGGCAGGCGATTTCCGACCGCTGGAAGCCTACGCGAGTTACTGGAACGGCGGCGGCTTCAAGGGTAGCGGCCGGTTTGTGGTCGAGGGCGGACGACTGATCGGCGAGGCGAGCGGTCCGGTGAGCGGTCTGCAGCGGCGCGAGTCCGATGTGCCCGCGCGGTTTTCGATCGGCGCGCACCCGGTTTCCGGAGACGGCTGGCATACGGCGAACTTCGATCCTGCCGGACCGCGTCAGCAGCAGCTCAGCCTCTACAGTGTCGACGCCAGCGCCGACCGTGAGCAGCCGGTGCTCGGCAAACTGTTGCCGCTGCCGGTGGAATATGTTGGCGAGGAGACGATCGACGTCCCCGCCGGCCGCTTCGTGACGACGCGCTATCGACTGGCCGGCATGAACGACCTCTGGGTCCACGGCCAGGATCGCATCGTCATCAAGTCCGAACTGCCCGCACGCGGCCTGCGTTACGTACTCACTTCGCTGCAGGCGCAATAGGACCGGCGACTCGCGAGAACACCAGCGCGCCGAGCAGCAACGAGACGGCTGCGGCAACGAACGGTGCCCCCGGGAAATGCAGGCTGCTGGTGGCGACGCTGAAAAGATGCGTCATCGTGAACGGCGTGACGATCGCGGTGAAACTCACGATGCCGGCGATGGCGCCCTGCAACTCGCCCTGGGCATTGGCCGGGACCTGGCGTGAGAGGATGGCGCGGATCGATGGCATGGTGAGCCCGATCAAACAGGCGAGCGGCACGCTGGCAAACAACATCCATGGTGTCGTCGCGAGGGCGTAGCCAAGAAAGCCGACTGCACCACCCGCGAGGCCGATCAACGCCGAGCGATGTTCGCCGAGGCGGCGGGTGAAGAGGCCGACCAGGCCACCCTGCACGACCGCAGTGCCGAGGCCGAGCACGGCCAGTGAAATGCCGACGTCGCGCTCGCCCCAGCCGAACTTTTCCATCGTCATCCAGGCCCAGGTCGAAGGCAGTGTGTCGTGGCCGATCTGGTACATGAAGAGCACGAAGAGCAGCAGCAGGGCACCCGGGATCGCGCGCATCGAGCGCAGCGCGCCGAGGACGTTCGCGCGGCGTGCGGAGAAGCTGCGCCGCTCGCCCGCCGGTAGCGTTTCGCGCAGTACGGCGACAGCGATCAGGAAGTTGAGGGCGGTGAATACTGCCGCGGCAAAGAATGGCACCCGTGAGCCGTACTGACCGAGCAGACCGCCGACCACCGGCCCGACGATGAAGCCCATGCCCCAGGCGGCACCGTTCAGGCCGAAATACCTGGCGCGCTGGTCCGGCGGGATGATGTCGGCGACCACCGCGTTGGCGGTCGCGAAGGTCGCGCCAGCGATGCCGGCGATGACACGACCGGCGAACAGCCACAGGAGACTCGGCGCGAGACCCATCAGCACGTAATCGACGGCCAGCGCGGCGAGTGAGGCGAGCAGGATCGGCTTGCGTCCGTACCGGTCGCTGAGATTGCCGAGCACCGGCGAGAAGATGAACTGCATCGAGGCGTAGGCCAGAGTCAGCCAGCCGGCGATCGGCGCGGCATCGGCGAGTCCGAGGCCGGAGAGTTCCATGACCAGCTTCGGCGCTACTGGAATGATGATGCCGATACCCAGCGAGTCGATGAACAAGGCCATGGCGACGACGGGCAACATGCGTCGGCGCGGATCGATCCGGGCGTTCATGCGATGGCGGCTCCTCGGGATCGGCGGTAGCGCTGCACCATCTCGAGGGCGCTGAGTTCGCTGGGCGGCAATTCGAGCGGGCTCGTCGCGAGCGGCGTGGTGCGCCCGCCCCAGCGCAGCAAGTGCGCGCAGAATGTGAGTCCACCGCCGAACGCCGGCATCAGCAACAGCGCGTCCGGTCTTACCCGGCCTTCTTCCAGCGCCTCGCAAAGTGCGACCGGCACGGTGGCCGCGGACATGTTGCCGTAGCGGCTCACGTTGACGTGGACACGCGCCATCGGCACGCCGGCACGCTTGGCGACTGCCTCGATGATGCGCAGGTTGGCCTGATGCGGAACGACGAGATCGATGTCCTCGGCGCGCAGGCCCGCGCGCTGCAGCACATCCTCGCTGGCGAGACCCATGCCGGTCACCGCCTTCTTGAAGATTTCCTGTCCCTCGAATTGCCACTCGGTGGCGCCGAGCAGTCGGCCCTGATGCACATAGGCACCGCCGATACCGTGGATGCGCAGGATTTCGCGCGACTGGCCGTAGCAGCCGAGCCGCTCGAGCAGCAGGCCCTCGTCGCGATCGGTGGCCTGCATGACCACCGCGGCGGCACCATCGCCGAACAGCACCGCGACGTTGCGGTCGTTCCAGTCCATGTACGGCGAGATCAGTTCGCCACCGACGATCAGCGCCGTGCGCACCACGCCGCTCTTGATCATCGCCGCGGCGGTCGACAGTCCGTAGAGAAAGCTCGTGCAGGCCGTGTTGACGTCCATCGCGCCGCAGCCTTCGGCGCCAAGTCTTTGCTGCAGGCCCGACGCCATGTTCGGGCATTGATCATCGTGGGTGGTGGTGCCGAAGATGATCAGGTCGAGATCCTTGCCCTCGAGTCCTGCGCAGGCGAGGGCGCGCGCCGCGGCCACGTGGGCCATCTCGCCGAGCGACACATGCGAGATGCGTCGTGCGCCGATGCCGGTGCGGCTGAGGATCCAGTCGTCCGACGTCTCGAGGAAGGTGGCGATGTCGGCGTTCGACAGGACCGCCGGTGGCAGGCATTTGCCCCAGCCCGTGATGCTTGCATTCGGCATTGTTGTCCCCCGTGCCGGATGAGGATACCCGGCTTTGCGGATTCCGTCAGTCGGCCGCGGCTTGCGGTGATTGCAGCGGACCCGCTGCGGCAGCGGCTATCGTTGTCACTGATCGCACCGGGGGAGACTGACCATGTGGATGCCGCCGCTCGAGGATGCCTGGCAGGGCAAGGTGCAGTTCTACGAACTCATCTTCGGCACCTGGACGGTGTATGCCTTTCTCGTCTGGTTGTGGCAGGTGGCGCTCAAGGAGCCGCTCGAGGAGTGGCGCTATGTGCTGCTGACTTTCTTCGGCGCGGGCGCCTTCTGGGTCAACCACTACTGGCTGAAAGCACCGTCCCCGGTGTGGCTGATTCTGATCAACGCGTATACGGTGTTCTTTTTCACGGCCTGGTGGGTGCTTGGCATGCGCGGCCGGAACCGACCGTTCCTCTGGAAGCTGCGCGCGTTCTTCGGCGCCATTGCTTTCACCGTGACCTTCATCCTCTTCGAACAGATCGCGCGCCACGGCGTCGAGCAGTGGGGCATGCACGAATTCTGCTGGATGACGCTGTCGTTCTTCGGCTTCTGGTGGCTGATCCTCTGGCGCGCAGGTTCGACCGTACAGCCGAAACCGGCGCGCGAGGATCCCTACCCGAAGCCGCAGTGGCGCGGCCTTGGCGGAAATCTTTGATCGCTCAGACCGCAGCCAGTACTTCGAGCGCCACGCGTTCCGCCGACTCCAGCGCGCCTTCCATGCCGCGGCTGCCGATCGCGGTGTGCTCGCCGCAGAAGAACAGCCGCTGGTGCGGCTTGGCGATCACCGCGCGCAGTTCGCGTACCTGACCGGGCTGGAAGATCGCCCAATCGCCGGCCGAGAACGGATCGGTTGTCCACGAATGCACCGCGGCCACGCTCAGCTGGCCCTTGGAGGCCGGTCGGAGGCGCTCGAACTCGGCGATGATCAGTCGCTTGGCGTCTTCGGCCGGGAGCCGGTCCAGGTAGAGCGCGTTGAGGCCGCGCGCCCAGATCGTGAGGCTGGTGACGTCGTCATCCGTCTTGCCGAAGCGTTGCGCGAGCACGAGGCCGAGCGGACCGTCGGTCCACATCGAGGGTGACAGACCATCCTCGCGCCAGAACGGCCGCTTCGACAGCAGATGGAACTGGGTGATCGGAATGTAGCCCAGCGTCTGGATGGCCTTCTGCTGCAGCGGTTCGGGCAGCGGATCGATCGCCACGTGACGCAGCGTGGAGAACGGCATCGAGCAGACCACGGCCTTGGCGCGGTAGCTCTTGCCGTCGCTGCACGTCACCTTCGCGCCCTGCTCGCTGACTTCGATCGCACTGACCCGACGGTTCAGCAGCAGGTCGCCCTTGAGTCGCTTCGCCATGGCGATAGGCAGATTCTGGTTGCCGCCCTTGAAGGCGCCCACCAGCAGGCCGGGTGGCACGGCCGACGGCCCGCCTGGACCGCCAACGGGGACATTCGGCGGTGGCGCAGGCGCGGCGGCTGCCGGCGGATTGGCGGCACCGGTGCGCGAGAAGGCCATGATTGCGCCGCGGTTCACCGTCTGCCAGTAATCGGAGAACGCCTGCTGCAGCAGCGACACGTCATGCGAGGTCGTGCCGTAGGCAATGTTGGTGTCGAAGCCGAGGCGGATCATGGCGTCGGTCGCGCCATGCCTGGTCAGGAACTCGTGCACCGAGATGTCGTACTGGGCATGCGCCGCATCGTGCCAGTTCTCGAGATCGCGGAACGGCATGTGCTGCTTGAACATTGCGTCGGCCCAGGACCACGGCGGCAGCTTGCGTTGCTCGGCGGGGAAAGGGTTGCGCGGATGCGTGGCCCAGTCCTTGAGCGGAATGTGTTCGCTGCCGAGGAAGAGCTCCTGTCCCGCCCGGTTGGCGAACAGACGCGGCGCGAGGTTGACGATCTCGACCTTGTTGCGCGCCGCAGCCGCGATGCAGCGACCATAGGCATTGGCGATGGTATTGCCGCCGACCTCCGGATTTCCCGGAACATCGAACAGCGTGTAGACCCGACCGCCGACACGATTGCGCCCTTCGAGCAGCAGGACCTTGAGTCCGTTCTCCTCGAGGGTGAGCGCAGTCTCGAGCCCGGAGAGTCCGGCGCCGATGACGATTACATCAGGCTCGCCATTGCCGGCGGCATAGGCCGTGGAAGAGAGCCCGGCGACGGCTGCGCTCACCGCGGTGGAGACGACGAATTCGCGACGATTGATGGTCATGGTGTGATACCCCCGTGTCGTCGATGTTTTTACCCCGCCGGGCGATCCGCTTCAAACCCTTGCGCGCCCGCGCTGCGGCCGGGGTCCACGATAGGGTCTTGGCCGCCTTCAGCGCAGACGGCAGGTCAGCAGCTTCGGGTCAGTGATCGAGCCGACGTACAGCCGACCGTCGAATACCGCCCCGACGCTGCCCGCTGCGATCATCGAGCCGTCATTGACGAAGATGTTGTCGATGCGGTCGCCGGACTCACGCAGGATCGTGGTGGGCGCAAGATGCTGCGGATCGCCAAAGTGACGGACGAGATCGAGCAGCCTTGCATGGACTGCGATCCACAGCGTGCCGTCGCCATCGACATTGATGTTGTCCGGCGAGCCGTCGAGATCGATGTGATGGGTGAACTGCAGCTCTGCCGAACCCGGGTTGCGCGTGTACACCGACACGCGTTTGCCCAGGGTTTCGGCGACGTAGAGCTGCAATCCGTCTGGCGACAGGCCCATGCCGACGGCGCTCTTCAGGCCGCCGGCAGCGACGCGCATCTCCGCCCCGTCGTAGTACACCACCCGCGAGAGACCAGTACGGAAGGCGAACTCGCGCAGCCGGTCGAAGAGGCTGGTCGCCCCCTTGTCGTTGGCGACGTAAAACTGCTGCGGACCCACGGCCACGATGGCATTCGGCGACAGCAGCAGCGGGTCGCGCACCGTACCGATGTGCGCGAAACGGCCATCGGCCTGCTGCTCGAAGATTTCGACGCTGTGCGGCTGACCGGCCGGATGACTGATCACGAACAGGCGCTGCTTGCCGTCGCCCATGCGGTAGAGCGCCATGCCATGCGGGCGGAAATCCGCCGGTGCCGAGGCAAGGGCGGGTACCGCCTGCAGCTGATCGGTCGTGAGGTCGACCTGCAGCACGGTGCCGCGGACATCGCGGCCAGCGACCAGCGCGCGCCGATCCAGCGCCGAGAGGTAGGCAACGCTGCGATTGCGGTCGATCTGGATATCCTCGGCGCTGGCCGACAGCGCCAGCGTGCGGCATTCGCCGGGGGTACGCGGCACGATGGCGCGGAACTGGCCGCCGAAACTGAGGAATTCGAGTGTGAAGAGACCGGCGATGGCGAGGAACGCCGCGAGGGCGATGGAGATTACTTTGAGCCTGCGCTTCACCTGAACGGTGCTCCCCCGGTTGTCTGCGGCGTGGTGCCGAAAGCGGCGTGCGATTGTAGCGCGCCATCCGTCACGACTACTGTCGCGATTGCCGGTGCATGGTCGGCCGGCGAAACGGGGAGTGCGTGACATGCAGCGAACGCGACGTGAGGCAATCGGCTGGGCAGCCACCGTCCTGGCCGGCGTGGCGACGGGCGACCTCGCCGTCGCGGCGGATCCTGCTCCAAACCCGAGGCAAACGGCCCACCGTAGTGTCGGCCCCAACCCGCCGCTCGATCTCGATACGCCGGCAGGCAATGTCACCGCCTACCTCAAGCTGCGTGCGAGCATCGAAACGCGCGACGTGTTCATGTGGTTCAGCGGACGGCTCGATCTGCTCGTGCCGGGCGAACCCGTGCAACCGGTCATCGACGTCGAAAGCCTCATCCTGCGGCGTACCGAGCGGATCGGGCCGTTGTCGTGGACGGTCACGGACTGGGAGGCGGCCCTCTATCGGCCGCTCGGCGAGAACCGCTACCTCGAACCGGGCGAGACGGTGCGCAATCCGCACACGGGTCGCATGGTGAGCCCGCATCACTACGTGGAAGGGCCGGTGCGGTTCCGTTTCAGTGACCGCGAGCCGCGGATCGTCGGTTCACGCGACATCCTGCCGGACACCGGCAAGCCCTTCGCCTATCCGTGGCGGGTCGTCAACGGCGATCTCTGGATGACCAAGTCCAGCTACATTCGCGCGCCCAACTGGCTCTCGCCCGAGGAGTTTCCGGAGGAGTCTTCCGGCAAACAGATCATTGTCGCGACGCATTCTTCGTTGCGCGGTGCCCTAGCCGAGATCGAAGATCCGGCGGTATCCGCGGTACGCAGTGATTTCGCCTATACCGCGACCTCGGGCTGGCTACCCTGGATGAAGATGGGTTCGACGCCGGGCATGGTGTCCTGGGCCGAATCGGGCCGCAAACTGCTCAGTCTCGATGAAGCGCCGGCCGGGCAACTCGCGATGCTGCGCCGCGTTCACCCACAGTGGTTCGCCCGTCCCGAGCCCTGGCCCGAATTCACCAACATGTATCTGCAGTACAAAAGCCGCGCGCGCTGAACCGTTCAGGCGATCGCGGCTGCCGCGCGCAGCCCCTCGATCATCGCCGTGCGCAGCAGATAGCGCCGCGCCTTTTGCGGATCGGCGGCGGTGGCGCGCATCTCGGCCTGCCGCTCGGCGCGCTTCGCGGGATCAGTTTCCTCCAGCGTCTGCTTGTTGGCGATCGTCTGTGCCTGCAGATAGCGTTCGGCGACGTCGCGACGCTGCCGGTCGTACTGGTCGAGCAGCGCAGCATCCTCGCCGCGCCAGACACGACCGAGCCGCTCGGCGAGGTTGTGGGCATCGTGTATGCCGAAGTTGAGTCCCATGCCACCCAGCGGATTGTTGACGTGCGCGGCGTCGCCGGCGAGCAGCACGCGGCCCTCGCGGTAGCGGCTCGCAACACGCTGATGCACCGCGTAGAGGTTGGTGTGGATCACCCGACCGCGACGACTCTCGGGCACGAAGTCGGCGAGTCGCTGCGCGGCGCGCGCGAAGTCGAGCAGTTCCCCCTCGTCCTCCTCTGGTCGCGTCGGGAACACGCAGCGCCAGATGCCGCGGCCGTCCTCCCCGGGAACCTTGAAGGTCGCCGTCCACTCGACGGGATCCATGGTGTACGCGCTGAAGGCAAAACCGAGTGGTTCGAAGTCGAAGGTGGTGGTGACGACCAGGAAACGTTCCGGCCAGGTGAAGCCGACGAAGTCGATGCCCTGGCTCTTGCGCACCAGGCTGCGACCGCCGTCGGCGCCGACCAGCCAGCGCCCTTGCAGGCTTTCGATGCCCGCCTGGCCATCGCGCTGCACGCCGACGCGCACGCCCGACGCGTCCTGCTCGACCGCCGTCACCTCGGCGCCATGGATCACGGTCGCCAGCGGCGATGCGGCCACGCGCCGTTCCATCATTGCCACCAGTTTGTGCTGTTCGCATTGCAGCCGGTAGGGGTAGCGGGTATCCGCGGCCAGCGTCTGCAGGTCGAACTCCGCGACCAGTCCGTCGCGACGATCACGGTATTGCCAGGTGCGCGTGACGATGCCGCGCTCATGCAGTTCGGCGGTGACGCCCGAAGCTTCGAGCATTTCGAGCGTGGGCGGGTGATAGGTCGCGGCGCGTGGATCGGCATGCGGCCCCGCGCCGCGTTCGAGCACGGTGACCGGCACGTCCTGCGCAATCAGGAACAAGGCCGTCGCCATGCCCGCCGGTCCGCCGCCGGCGATCAATACCCGTTCCGCGGCTTCGCTGTTCAAAGATTTTCCAGAGTGCTGCCGAAACCGCGCACTGCATCGTTGATGCCCGAGCGGCGCAGCGCGTCCCAGTAGGTGACGGCATTGATGGCCAGCACCGGCTTGCCCAGCCAGCGTTCCGCCTCGGCGCAGGTGCCGATGGCCGCGAGGTTCGTGCCGACCTGGACGATCGCCTCGACATCGTTCCCATCGAGGGCCCGCAGCGCATCGATGACCTGCCGGCGCGTGGTGTGTGCGATCTGCACCGGCGAAGGGCACTTGAGGCCGATCAGTCGCGGAATCGCAAACCCGGCTTCTTCGAAGTAACGCCGCACCTGCTCATCGCCGCGCGGCTGGTGCGGCGTCAGTACGGCGATCGACTTCGCACCGAGACGGCGCAGCGCACTCACGGTCGCCGTCGAGCCCATCGACACGCCGACTCCGGCGCGCTCGGTGAGTTCGCGCTGCAGTTCGTCGGCGGCGGCGACGCCACCCCAGAATGCTTCGAGGGCCACGCCCATGATCACGTGGGTCGGCTGGCAGGTCATGACTTGGTCGATGGCGGTGCGCATGCCGTCGCGCATGGCCTGTACATGCTCCATGAACGCCTGCTCGGTGGTCAGCGGCCGCTCCTTGATGCTGATCCGCGCGAGATGGTTGGTGACACCGGGTGGGCGCAACATCTCCGATTCGGGCTGACAACTGGTGTTGGTCGAGGGCACGACGATCGCGATGCGCCCGCGGTATCCGAGTTGGTCGGTCATGGTGATTTCGTACTGCCGCCGTCGATGGTGAGGGAAGTTCCGGTGACATGGGCTGCCGCCGGCGAGGCGAGGAAGGCGACGTGGGTCGCCACCTCTTCAGGAGTGGCAAGGCGGCGCAGCGCGGTTTTCTCGAGGAAACGCGCCTCCGCTTCGGCGGGCGTACCGCCTTCACGGGCCGCCGCGGCCTGCATCAGCCGCTCCCAGCGCGCCGAGCGTACGGGGCCGGGGTTTACCGCGTTGATCGATACGCCATGCGGACCGAGTTCCTCGGCAAGACCGCGGACGATGGCGAGCAGCGCGGCGTTGGCGGCGGCGCCCGGCAGCATGCGCGGCTCGGGCTGGCGTGCTGAGTTGCCCACTACCAGCACGATGCGCCCGCTGCGCCTCGCGATCATGCGCGGCGCGACCGCGCGCAACGCGCGGATGGTGCCGAACAGCTTGACCTCGAGATTGCTGCGCCAGGCGGCATCGTCGATTTCCCAGAACACACCGCCCTGCGCGGCGCCGGCCGCACTGACGAATACGTCGATACCGCCGAGGCTCCGCTCCGCGGCGTCGATCGCCGCTTCGGTCGATGCGGCCGCGGCGAGGTCGCACTCGATCGCGATGTGCGCGGCGGCGGCGGGCGCCGGCAGCGAACGCGCAAACTCGACGAGCGCGGCGGGATCGCGGCCGAGCAGTGCGAGTCGCGCGCCTTCATTGGCGAGGGTAATGGCGATGGCGCGGCCGAGTACACCGGCCGCGCCGCAGAGCACGATTCGCTGGTTGCCGAGTTGCAGGTCCATGTCCTTGAGATCGATCCGTTGGCGTTGGGTTGGCGGTGACTGGCGAGGTCAGGAGCGAGGTGAAGCTAGGTACGGGCGAGCTGGCGGCGCGCGAGCGCCGCGCCCGCACCGAGCGCCTGCAATTTGCCGCGCGCCAGCGCGGCAGGCAGCGGCGCCATGCCGCAGTTGGTGCAGGGCAGCAGCCGCGAGCTGTCGACGTGGCGCGAGGCCTCGACGATGTTGTGCGCGACCTCCTCGACGGATTCGAGCTTGTCCGGCAGCACTTCGATGGCACCGACCAGCAGTTCCTTGTCGGGCAACAGTCGCAGCACCTCGTGCGGTACACGCGAGCCGGCGAACTCCAGCGACACTTGCCGCACCCCGCTCGCATTGATCCACGGGAAGATCTGTTCGTACTGCCGCCACGACTCGCCGAGGGTCTGCTTCCAGCGGACGTTGGCTTCGATGCCATAGCCGTAGCAGATATGCACCGCAGTCACCGCGCGCAGACCCTGCATCGCCCGCTCGAGCGCAGGCAGTCCCCAGTCGCGAACTTCTTCGAGGAATACATTGAAGGCCGGCTCGTCGAACTGGATGACATCCGCACCGGCGGCTTCCAGTTCCCGTGCCTCTTCGTTGAGCAGTTCGGCGAAGCGCATCGCCATGTCCGCGCGCCGTCCGTAATGGGCGTCGGCCAGCGTATCGCAAATGGTCATTGGTCCGGGCAGCGTGACTTTGAGTCGCCGCGAAGTGTTGCGGCGCATGAAGGCGGCATCGGCGGCGTGCACGGATCGGGGTCGCGCGAGCGGACCCGTGACCGTTGGCACCTCGGCTTCATAGCGGTTGTTGCGGATGCCCATCCGCGTTTTGCGGTTCCAGTCGATGCCATCGAGGCATTCGAGGAAGCCATGCACGAAGTGGATGCGGAACTGCTCGCCGTCACCGACGACATCGATGCCCGCGGCTTCCTGCTCGCGCAGCCACTCGAGCGCGGCGCGTTGTTTGCCCTGTTGGAGGGCTTCGCCGGCGAGCCGCCAGCTGGGCCAGAGTTTCTCGGGTTCGGCCAGCCAATCGGGCTTGGGGAGGCTGCCAACCGTCGTAGTAAGGAACACCGCGGCATCTTAACCATGGCACCGCAGGTGCGGTCACCACGTGTCGGGCATCGCTGGCGCCTTGTCCGGGGTGGAGCGGACCTTGCGGCCCGCTCCACCCGGCGCGTCCCTGGACGGTGGGTTTCCTTACTCCCGGACTTCCTTGTCCGGAACGGCGCCCCGGACGGGACGCCGTGTCCTTGAACTTGTCTCGATCAGTTCGGCAGCAGCACGCTGTCGACCGCAACCACCACGCCGTTGGCGGCGTTGTAGTCACCGGTGACCCGGGCGCCATCGACGCGCAGGCGACCACGCACGAGTTCGAACTTCACGTCCTCGCCGGCGACCGTCTTGGCGCTGCGGGTGCGCTTCATGTCATCCGACTCGAGGGCCTTGCCCGGCACCACATGGTGGGTGAGGATCTTGACCAGCTGGTCCTTGTTCTCGGGGCGCAGCAGGGCCTCGAGCTGGGCGGGCGGCAGCTTGGCAAACGCCTCGTCGGTCGGCGCGAAGATGGTGACCGGGCCGTTGCTGGTCAGGGCGTCCTGCAGGCCGGCAACCTCGATGGCCTTGGCGAGCGTGTTGAAATTGCCCTTTTCCTTGGCGACGTCGAGGACGGTCGCGGAGCCATTGGCTTGGGCAGTGATGGCGCCGAGCCCGAGCAGGGCGGCGGCGGCGAGGGACTTGGCGTTGAAGCGAATCATGGCAGTACTCCGTGGTTTGACTTGGGGGCGTACCGCGATCCTGCGTACGCAAAACAATCTACGAGATGAAGGATGACATCCGGCCGACCCTCTGTCAAGATGTTGTACAGGTAAAGGTTGTACAGAAGCTAAACAAAACATGAACAGGCTCGCAACTAGCACGGCTTCCGGACAGTTCACGATCAAGGCTGTCGCCCAAGCCACCGGCCTATCGGTCGAGACTCTGCGGGCCTGGGAACGGCGCTATGAGGTGGTGCAACCCTCCCGCGACGGCTCCGGCAGGCGCACGTATTCCGCGGCCGATGTCGCCCGGTTGCGCCTGCTGCGTACGGCCACCGAACTCGGCCACACCATCAGCCGGCTGGCGTCCCTGTCGGCTGACGAACTCGCCAAGCTGGTGTCCGATTCCGGCGGCCAGGCTCGGCCGGGACCGACTCGTGGCCAGTCTTATGTAGAGCGCGCCATTGACGCCACGCTGCACTCCGACCCCTCGGGCGTCGAAGAGGTGCTGACCTCAGCCGTGGCACTGTTGCCGCCCAACGAGGTGGTCAACACCGTGCTCGTGCCGCTGGTGCGTGAAGTCGGTGAGCGCTGGCATCGCGGCGAGGTGTCGATTGCCCAGGAACACATGGCGACCGATATCGTCCGCCGGCTGATCATCAGCGTGTCGCGTGGCTACCTGCGCTCGGAGAACGGACCCTGCCTCGTGCTTGCGACGCTCTCGGGCGAGCGGCATGAACTCGGTATCCTGATGTGCAGCTGGCTTGCCGCGACCCGGCGCTTCCGCACCCACTATCTCGGCGTCGACGTGCCCCCCGGGGAAATCGCCCGCTTCGCGCTCGAGGTGGATGCGCGGGCGGTGCTGGTGTCGCTGGTGATGCCGGAAAACGAGGTCCCGGCGCTCGCCCAGTTGCGCGAGCTCGCTCTGCAGCTCGGCGGCGAATGCGAGGTCTGGGTGGGGGGGTTCGCCGCGCGCCTGGTCACTGCGGAGGAATTGCCGGCCGGCTGTGTGCTGTTGCCGACCGGCGGCGACTTCGAACAACGCCTCGATCTGCTCGCCGCGCAACATTATTCCTGAAGTTTGCGTTCCTGAAGTCTGCCTGCCGCCCTGGCGTCGGGCCGCCCCCTGCTCTCCACGGAGTGGAACGGCGTCACGGTTCAGCGCTTTTTCATTGACCGGTCGTTGAAACGTTTTCCGGCTGCGCTACAGTCGGTGTCATGCAGTCAGGCCACCGAATCCCCCGCAGGGCTTGCCGACTCATCGGCGTTCTGACGCTCGCGCTCCTCGGCGCGTGTGGTGGTGGCGGCGGCGGCTCGTCGGGTTCCTCCGCGCCACCTGCGGCGGCGGCGCCGCCGGTCAGCAAGGCAGAGGCCTTCCGCTTCCTCAATCAAAGCACTTTCGGCGCCACCGAGGCCGAGGCCAACCGGCTGATCGCCCTCGGCGACTCCAGCAATGCCTACTCGCGCTGGATCGACGCGCAGATCGGCCGTGAGGCCTCGTTGCTGTTGCCGGCGGTCGAGGCAGCCTATCCCGACCCGGTGCCGATGAATTTCAACATTCAGGCCCTAAACGGCAACCGCCTCGAGCAGTGGTTCGCCAATGCCCTGCGCGGCGAAGACCAGCTGCGTCAGCGGGTCGCCTTCGCGCTATCGGAGATCTTCGTCGTCTCGCAGGTCGGTGCGCTCGCCGGTCTGCCCAACGCCACGGCGGACTTCCACGACATGCTGGCGCGCGGTGCGTTCGGTGACTTCCGCACGCTGCTTGAAAACGTCACGCTGCATCCGGCGATGGGCGTCTATCTCTCCATGCTTGGCAACCAGAAGGCCGTCGCCAACACCAATCTGCGGCCCGACGAGAACTACGCACGCGAGATGATGCAGTTGTTCAGCGTCGGCCTCGTGCAGCTCAACATCGACGGCACCGTGCGCAACGACGCCAGCGGGCAACCGATACCCACCTACAGCCAGGACGTCATCGAGGGCTTCGCCCGCGTCTTCACCGGCTGGAAGTGGGAGTGTCCCACCACGCTGCCCGCCTGCACCTTTGCCACCACCCGCGTGCAGTTCGCGCCGGTGAGCGGCTACAACCAGGTACGGCCGATGCGCTTGTTCGCCGAGCAGCATGAAACCGGCGCCAAGCTGGTACTCAACTATCCGGGCGTGACGCTGGCCAACGCCACCATTCCCGCTGGGCAAAGCGGCGCGCAGGATCTCAAGGACGCTCTCGACAACGTCTTCAACCATCCGAACGTCGGGCCGTTCATCGCCAAGCAACTCATCCAGCGGCTGGTGTCGAGCAATCCGTCGCCGGCCTACGTGCAGCGCGTCGCGGAGAAATTCAACAACGACGGCAGCGGCCGTCGCGGCAATCTCGAGGCTGTGGTCAAGGCGATCCTGCTCGATACCGAGGCGCGCAACGCCCCGGCCGGCAGCAGCGCCTCGAGCGCCGGCAAGCTCAAGGAGCCGTTGCTGCGCCTGACACAGTTCTGGCGCGCCTATGACGCCAAGGCGCCATCGGGCAAGTTCGGCGCAGCCGGAAACTTTGCCGGTGGCGCGGCGGGCGTCTTCGGCCAGGCCCAGGGCAGTTCGCCATCGGTGTTCAACTTCTTCAGCCCCTTCTACGCACCGCCGGGCGAGATCGCCGACGCCGGGCGCGTCGCCCCCGAGATGCAGATCGCCACCGAGTATCTCAACACGCAGATGGCCAACTTTTTCTGGACCCAGGCGCTCTCGCGGACGCAGGCCGTGACCAATCCGGCCGCCGACATCATGTACATCAACACCGCCGAGGAACTGACGCTTGCCACCGACAGCGAGGCGCTGATCAACCGCGTCGCCGAGCGCTTGCTCGGCGGCCCGGCGCAGATCTCGCCGGCGCTCAAGGCGCAGGCCAAGGCGCAGATCGACCGCACCGTCGTGCCGGCGACCAGTCCGGCGACGGCGCTCGCGACCCGCACCGCCGACGCTATTTTCTTTGTCGTCACCTCACCCGAGTTCGCCTTGCAGCGCTGATTGCCGGGCGGCGGTGAGCCGCGCGGCGCTGAGGAGATCCAGCCGTCATGAATCGTCTTCGACGCAAATTCATCAAGGCCGCGGCGGCCGGTGGTGTGGCCTATGCCTTCGGACGCACCGCGGGTACCGTGCAGGCGCAGATGACCGGTACCGGCGGTTTCGCTGACTACAAGGCGCTCGTCTGCCTCTTTTTGTTCGGCGGCAACGATTCCTGGAACATGGTGGTGCCGACCAGCACCGCTGAGTACAACGCCTACTCGCGCTCGCGCGGCGGCGGCACGGCTTCGAGCCTTGCCATCGACCGTACCGCGCTGCTGCCGGTGACGCGTGACGGCCAGGTCGCCGGCGATCCGACCTTCGGTTTCCATCCGAGCATGACGGGTGCGCGCGATCTCTTCGCCGCGGGCAATCTTGCGGTGATGGCCAACATCGGGCCGCTGGTCCGTCCGACCACCAAGACGCAGTACCAGACCGCCGCCAGCACCGGGCATGCGCTGCCACCGCAGCTGTTCTCGCACAACGACCAGCAGGACCAGTGGCACAGCCTGCGCGGCAAGGCCACGCTGAAGAGTGGCTGGGCGGGACGCGTTGCCGATGTGCTCAACGCCCAGGTGGGCAACCAGTCGGTCTCGGTCAACGTGTCGCTCGCCGGGCAAACCTACTTTCAGGCCAGCGAGATCGCCAAGCCCTACGTGATGGGCGTCACCGGGCCCGTGCAGTTCGCGGCATTGCCCACCACCGGCGCGGGTCCGGCACGGCGCGGTTCCTACGAGTCGGTGCTGTCGACCGCGCTGGCCTCGTCCGCCAACACGATGTACGAGCGGGCCTACGCGGGCATACAGCAACGCGCCATCCAGTTCGCCGATCGGGTGAGCGGCGCGGTGGCCAACAGCTACAACTTCACTGCGCTGCCCAACACCGGCACCTTGTCCAGCCTCCAGCAGCAGCTGCGCACGGTCGCCAAGATCATCTCCTCCCGGCAGAGTCTCGGTCTTTCACGGCAGATCTTCTTCGTCTCCACCGGTGGCTTCGACCAGCATGACGATCTCGTGCGTGACCAGCCGCTGCTGCTCGGCAATGTCAGTGCCTCGATCAAGTCTTTCCATGATGCGTTGCGCGAGATCGGCATGGAGAACAACGTCACGCTGTTCACCCATTCGGATTTCGGCCGCACCCTGACCTCGAACGGCGACGGTTCTGACCACGCCTGGGGCGGCATTCAACTGGTCGCGGGCGGTGCAGTACGCGGTCGACGTTTCTACGGCGCCTATCCCGTGCTCGAAACCGGCGGACCGGTCGATGTCGGCGGTGGGCGCATCATCCCGTCGGTGTCGGCTGATCAGTACGCAGCCACGCTCGCCAGCTGGTTCGGCGTGCAGGATCAGGACCTCGCGAAGGTCGCACCCAGCATCAACAATTTCGCGGTCCGCAATCTCGGCTTCATGGTCTGAGCGGCCCGTCCGGTCCCCTCAGGCCTCGGACGACGAAGCGCGCGACGCCGTCGCCGCCGGGCCAGCGGGTGCGCTGCGCCGATACCGGCAGCGGTCCGCTTTCGATGCCGCAGTGGTAGCGGCTGCGGCCGGCCTCGATCTGCAGTTCATCGCCCTCGGCGATCACCGTGCCGTGACGCTGCTCCACGAGGCGGAACCGCTGCATCTCCACCGTAAACCAAAGATTTTGGTGATGCGTGAGGCGTCGTACTTCGAGCACATGCGTGGCGGGCAGTTCACGCCCATCGCCCGCGATCCGTACCCGACCCGGATAGCGCGCGGATAGCGACTCCGTCCAGCGCGGCGCCTTGCCGTTTGGCTGCAGATCCAGCAACAGCTGCGGGTTTTCAGCGGCATGCGTCGCCCGGAACTCGGGCGTCGCATAGGCGTGGCAGAGCGGCTCGAGATGCGCGGCGCCCGCCGCGCCCCAGGCACCGAGCGCGAGCGGAACCGTAGCCGGCACCGCGAGGGCCCAGAGGCAGTTGCGGATCCAGCGACGCCGGGAGCCTTCGCCCTCCAGGCGGATCACATCGGCGAGCGCGAGCAGCAGCAGCGAGGCCGGCACCGCCGCAAAGACGAACACCACGATACCGAGCGCGAGGTCGCTCAAAGAATGAACCGGCTCAGATCCTCGTCTTGCGCAAGCTTGCCGAGACTGCTGTTGACGTAGTCGGCATCGACGCGCAGCGAGCTGCCCGAGCGCTCGCTGGCATCGTAGGAGACCTCCTCGAGCAGCCGCTCCATTACCGTGTGCAGACGACGCGCGCCGATGTTCTCGGTGCGTTCGTTGACATGGAAAGCGATTTCCGCGAGCCGTCGCACACCTTCCGGCGTGAACTCCACCTCTACGCCCTCGGTACGCAGCAGCGCCTCGTACTGGGTGGTCAGCGAGGCGTCGGGCTCGGTGAGGATGCGTTCGAAGTCCTCGACCTTGAGCGATTCGAGTTCGACGCGGATCGGAAAGCGACCCTGCAATTCCGGGATGAGGTCCGAAGGCTTGGCGACGTGGAACGCACCGGAGGCGATGAACAGCACGTGGTCGGTCTTGATCGGTCCGTACTTGGTGGTCACGGTACAGCCCTCGACCAGCGGCAGCAGATCGCGCTGCACGCCCTCACGGGAAACATCCGCTCCGTAGCTGTCCTGCCGACGGCAGATCTTGTCGACCTCGTCGATGAACACGATGCCGTTCTGCTCGGCGTTGCGCACCGCAGCCGCGCGCACCTCGTCTTCATTGAGCAGCTTGGCGGCTTCTTCGTCGGCGAGCAGCTTGATGGCTTCGCGGACTTTCATTTTCTTGGGCCGGCTCTTGCCGGCGCCGAGGTTCTGGAACATGGACTGCAGCTGTTGCTGCATCTCCTCCATGCCCGGCGGCGCGACGATCTCCATGCCGGCACCCATGCCGCGCAATTCGATCTCGATCTCACGTTCGTCGAGCGCGCCTTCACGCAGCATTTTGCGGAACTTCTGCCGCGTGTCGGCATCACGCGGCTGCACCGGCTCGTCGGTCGAGAAGCCCATCAGCTTCGGCTTCGGCAACAGCGCATCGAGCACGCGCTCCTCGGCGGCATCGGCGGCGCGGTCGCGCACGCGGGCGATTTCGGCCTCGCGCGTCATCTTCACTGCGACGTCGACCAGCTCTTTGACAATCGAGTCGACGTCACGGCCGACGTAACCGACTTCGGTGAATTTGGTGGCTTCAACCTTGACGAACGGGGCGTTGGCGAGTTTTGCAAGCCGGCGGGCAATCTCGGTCTTGCCGCAGCCTGTGGGGCCGATCATCAGAATATTTTTCGGCGTGATTTCCGGGCGCAGGCGCTCTTCGACCTGCATGCGGCGCCAGCGGTTGCGCAGCGCGATAGCCACGGAACGTTTCGCGGCATCCTGGCCGATGATGTGCTTGTCGAGTTCGCCGACGATCTGTCGCGGCTTGAGGGCGGTGGTCACGTCGTTCACGAGCGCAGCTCCTCGATCACCAGGCTGCGATTGGTGTAGATGCAGATGTCGGCGGCGATATTCAGCGACCGCTCGACGATTTCGCGCGCGGACAACGTGGTGTTCTCGAGCAGCGCGCGGGCTGCCGCCTGCGCAAACGCGCCGCCGGAGCCGATCGCGACCAGGTCATGCTCGGGCTCGATCACATCGCCATTGCCGGAAATGACAAACAGCTTCTGCGGGTCGCCGACCAGCAGCAGGGCTTCCAGCCGGCGCAGATAGCGGTCCGAGCGCCAGTCCTTGGCGAGCTCGATGGCCGCGCGCGTGAGATTGCCGAATTTGTCGAGCTTGCCTTCGAAACGCTCGAACAGCGTGAAGGCGTCGGCAGTGCCGCCGGCGAAGCCGCCGAGCACCTTGCCCTGCCCGAGGCTGCGTACCTTGCGTGCGTTGCCCTTCATCACGGTGCTGCCCAAGGTCACCTGGCCGTCACCGCCGATGGCCACGACGCCATCACGACGGACGCCGAGTATGGTGGTGCCATGGGGGTTGAATGCTTCGCTCATGTCTTCTTCCTTGCCCGCGGATGAGAGTTGTCATAAATGCGGGCGAGGTGCTGGAAATCAAGGTGGGTGTAGACCTGCGTGGTGGCGATATCGGCATGGCCCAGCAGTTCCTGTACGCCGCGCAGATCCTGGCTGGATTCAAGCAGGTGGGAAGCAAAGGAGTGGCGGAAAAGATGCGGGTGTACGCGCATCGGCAGGCCCTGCAGTCGCGCCCAGCGCGCCACGCGGGCCTGCACCGCCCGCGGCCCGACCCGGCGACCGTTGCGACCGACGAAGAGGGCGCCTTCGGTCTCTCTGGCCAGCGCGGTTCTTGCAGCGAGCCATGACTGCAGGGCTTCGAGCGCCTTGCGACCGATCGGCAGGATGCGCGTCTTGCTGCCCTTGCCGGTGACACGGACGGTACGGTCGGCGAGATCGAGCGCACCGAGGTCGAGGTCCACCAGCTCGGCGAGCCGCAGCCCGGACGAATAGAACAGTTCCATGATGGCCCGGTCGCGCACCGCGAGCGCGTCATCGCCGGGGATTTCCAGCAGCCGCCCCATCTGGTCGACGTCCAGGGTTCCGGGCAGTCGGCGACGCGCCTTCGGTGCGCGTACTTCCGCTGCCGGATTCGCGACCAGCACGCGCTCGCGCTGCAGGAACCGCAGGAAGCTGCGGATTGCCGAGAGGCGCCGCTGCACGCTGCGCGGCGCGAGTCCAGCCGCATGCGAGCGCGCGGCGAACAGGCGCAGATGCTGGGCGTCGAGCGCCTCCCAGGAGTCGACGCCATTGGCTTCGCACCAACCGATCAGCGCATCGATTTCGCGCAGGTAGTTGGTGGTGGTGTGCGCGGAGAGCCTGCGCTCGGTGCCGAGATGGACACCGAAGCGGTCACGCCAGTGCCGCACCGGCGGCGTCACAACCTCGGTTCGACGCCGCAGCGGGCGAGTGCTGCGCCGATCATTTCGCCGATGCGCGCAAGGAAATCGGTGCTGACTGCCGGGTTGAAGCGGTGTGGATCCTCGCTGCCAAGGATCAGCGCGCCTCGCGATGCACCAGAACCCACCGGTACAAGCGCCATTGAGCCGAGCGTGCGGCCGAAATCGCCGAACAAGGCTTCACGCTGCGCTTCGGCGAAGTGCCCGCATCGCGGCCGACCCGCGGCGAGCATCGGTTCGATGGCCTGCAGCGCAGCGTCATCGAGCAGCAGCCGCGCCGGGGATACCTCGAAGTCCTCGCGCATCGAAGCCTCGACCTGCGCGTGCACCTCGGCAGCGGTCCGAGCATGCAGCAAACGCAGCGCGAGCTGATGCATGCGTGCGGCGAGCTGGTCGTTGCCGCGCGCCACGCGCACGAGTTCGGCAAGCCGTTCGCGATTCGCGGCTTGACGCTCGCGCAGCACCTTCACCTGGCGCTCGATCAGCGAGACCGCACTACCGTCGCCATGGGCAAGGTTGAGCTGCTCGAGCAGCACCGGTTGCTGATCGAAGAAATCAGGATGCTGCTCGAGGAAACGCACCACGTCATCGGCACTCACCATCACGACAAACTCCCGGTATCCACCTCGCCGCGGAAGGCTACCGCCGCGGGACCCGTCATCCATAGCGGCGCGTCGTCGCCCGCCCAGCTGAGTTGCAGCACACCGCCTGGAAGGCGTATCCGCGCTTCGTTCGCAAGCAGACCCAGCCTGCGGCCAGCGGCCATGGCGGCGCAGGCTCCCGTGCCGCAGGCCTGCGTCTCGCCGACGCCGCGCTCGAATACGCGCAGCCGGGCGTGGCCGGCGTCGACGATCTGCAGAAAACCGACATTGGTGCGCTGCGGAAAACGCGGATGCGATTCGAGCACCGGGCCGAGTGTGGCCACCGGCGCGTGCTCGACGTCGGCGACGCGCAGCACGATATGCGGATTACCCATCGAGACTTCGGTGAAGGTGAGCGTTGAGTGGTCGAGTTGCAGCGACGACTCCTCGGGCGCGGCGAAACGCGGTACACCCATGTTGACGCGAACCATGCCGGGCTCACCGAAGCGCGCCTCGATGCGTCCACCGGGACTGTCCAGCCACAACGCCGACGAGTCGGCGCGACCCTCGCGGCGCAGCCACTCGGCGACGCAGCGCACGCCGTTGCCGCATTGTTCAACTTCGCCGCCATCGGCGTTGAAAATACGGTAGTACGCTGCTGCATCCGGCTGTCGCGGCGGCAGGATCACGAGCGCCTGATCGAAACCGACACCGGTGTGACGGTCGGCGAGCGCACGCCAACCCGCCGCATCCGGCAGCGGATCGCCGTCGTCGGCCGCGACGACCATGAAGTCGTTGCCGAGCCCGTGCATCTTGGTGAAGCGCAGATTCAAGGCGGCGCCGTTCAGCCGAGTTGCGCGCGATCGCGCTGGATGCAGCGGTCCATCACGGTGAAGATGCCCGCGCCGCGCGCACGCTTTGCCGCAGCCTCGTCGATCACGCCGTCCTGCAGCCAAAGCGCCGGCAGACCGAGCCGGATGCAGTCCTCGACAATCGCCGCGACGTGTTCGGGTCGGCGGAAGACGTCGATCAGGTCAACCCGCTCACCCGCGCGCAGCACGTCGCCGAGGCGATCGAGCGACGGCACACAGCGCTCGCCGAGAATTTGCTCGGCAGTCGGCGTCACCGGGATGATCCGATAGCCAAAGCCTTGCAGTGTACGGGCGACGCCGTGGCTCGGGCGTGAGGGATCGGCACTCAGACCGACCACCGCGATATTGCGCACCCGGCGCAGCAACCCAAAGATTTCATCCAGCGGGGGGTTCCGGAACGGCGCGGTGTCGAACATCTCCTGCTTGAGGCGATAAACCGAAGAGATGTCCTCATCGCCGTAGCCACGACGGATGAGTTCGGCGTACTCGCGCAAGACATCTTCGACCACCGGCAAAGCCACGCCGCTGGCTGCGGCCATATCGCGGCAGATGCGCAGGTCCTTCTCATGCAGACGGACGCGAAACCCCGCCGGAAAGCTGCCGCGGATCATGTTCGGCGCGCGGTTGACGAAATACCAGGAACTGCCGGCGCCCTGACCGAGCGTCTCCACTACCCGCTCAAGCGGCAGTCGCTGCGCGCGAGCGAACGCCATCGCCTCGCCGACCGCGCGGATGATGCCGGCGCACATGATCTGGTTGGTGGCCTTGGTTGCCTGGCCCGCGCCATGGCCACCGAACCACCGCACCGTCTTGCCCATGGCCTCGAGCACGGGCCGTGCGCGTTCGAAATCCGCTTCTTCGCCACCGCACATGATCGCGAGCGAGCCGCGTTGTGCGCCCTCGACCCCGCCACTCACCGGGCAGTCGAGGAAGGCAGCGCCGCGCGCGGCAAGCAGCGCGGCCGCGCTGCGTGCGGTGTCGGCGCTGACGGTGGAGCAGTCGATGACCAGCGTACCGGCGCGGACGGCCGGCGCGAGCGCGCGGATCACCTCGAGCACGTCGGCGTCCGCCGAGACGCAGAGCACGAGCACGTCGCAGTCGGCGGCGAGCGCCGCCGGATCGGTTGCGGCGCGACAGCCGAGTTCCGCGGCGAGCGCCGTGGCCTTGGCAGCGCTGCGATTCCATACGCCGGTGAGCAGACCCGCCTTGTGCAGGTTGCGCGCCATGGGCGCACCCATCGCGCCGAGTCCGAGAAAGCCTGCCTGCATGGCGCAATCTTAACAGGCCTGCGCAGCCTGGCCGGTCCGTGACGTGCGCGGCGGCGGCCGGCGTGCGCGACGTCGCAAAAAAGAAAAAGGGCGGCAATCCTGCGATTGCCGCCCCGAGGGTTTACAGGGGACTACTGTAAAGCGTTGCCGATCGGTCAGTTGTAGTAGGCGCGCTCGTTGTGCTCGTTGGTGTCGAGCCCTTCGCGCTCGGCCTCTTCGGCGACCCGCAGGCCGACCGTGAGATCAGCGATCTTGAAGGCGATGAACGCCGCCACGGCCGACCAGACAATGGTGACGCCGACCGCTTTGGCCTGCGTGAGCACCTGCACGGCGATCGGGTTGGAACCCACCGATGCCGTAACCCAGTCGGTGACCAGGCCTGGCCCGCCGAGCGACTGGCTGTTGAACACGCCGGTCAGCAGCGCGCCGAGGATGCCGCCGATGCCGTGCACGCCAAAGACGTCGAGCGAGTCGTCGGCCTTGAGCAGTTTCTTGAGCCCGGTCACGCCCCACAGGCAGACGAGTCCGGCAGCGATGCCGATCACCAGTGCGCCCATCACGCCGACATTGCCGGCCGCAGGCGTGATCGCCACCAGTCCGGCGACCGCACCCGAGGCGGCGCCGAGCATCGAGGCATGGCCTTTCAGCGCCCACTCCGCGAGCGACCATGCGACCACCGCCCCTGCGGTAGCGAGCAGCGTGTTGATGAAGGCGAGTGCGGCGAAGTTGCCGGCCTCGAGCGCGGAGCCCGCGTTGAAGCCGAACCAGCCGACCCACAGCAGCGAGGCGCCGACCATGGTGTGCACGAGGTTGTGAGGCGGCATCGGCTCGCGGCCGTAGCCCA